>DPVY01000212.1 GCA_003527965.1 Fidelibacterota bacterium | reverse complement strand
GCTTTACGATAAAACCATGTACTTTAGCACCCTCGGCGCCCTCAAACCAAAAATCTTCAATATCGTTCATGGCGACATCAGCCAGTAAGTCTTTATTGAAATAGGTTAACTGTTGTGATTCTCCGGTTTCGGTTGAACCGATATACAACTCAAAAGGCATCGATGTGCGTTCATGAAGATATACAAAAGTATTACCATCGGGGCTGATGCTAATGCTTTTATTATATCCATCTCTTACCAGCGTGGTCAGCTTTCCGGTTTTAATATCCAGACGTTTGATGGGATAACGCCCTTCCTCGTCAACCTGTAGCAAAATGGATTTTCCGTCGGGCATCCACTGGTAAGAATTAATCCTGATATCCAGATCAGCCGTCAGATTTTTGAATTTTCCTCTTTTCATATCTTTGATAAACAGATCGGGTTTATCGGATTCAAAACCGGCGCGTTTCATGGACAAAAAAGCCAGGTATTTGCCATTCGGAGAAAACCGGGGATCACTGTCGTTTCCATCAAAATCCCGGTCTCTGCACTTCGTGCTGATTAATTCAAGGGCACCGCCTTCGACGGGCGTCATCCAGACATCGTTGTCCGTGCTCGCAGCTACCAGTTTGGCATGATTGCTGGTAAAAACTAAATCTCTGGAATCGGGTGAAAATGTAAATCCGCTTGATAGCGCCAGGGGCGGAGCATCAAAATCGCCGGGCGTCACGTCTTTAAACTCTCCGCTTTCAACATTAAGAACAAAAATGTGAGAGCGTTTATGATCCCACCATTCGTCCCAGTGACGGTATAATAATTCATCATAGACACGGGCTTTGACTTTACTGCTATCCTGCGCTTCATCTCTTTTTTTAAGGCACTCCTGATTCGGACAATCGGGATAAACCCGGCTGGCAAAGGCAATATATTTACCATCGGGCGACCAGACAAATTCAGCCACACCGGAATAGTGATTTGTTAACTGTTTCGGTACGGAATCAACGACTCCCTGTATCCAAATCTGGTTGGATGACAGGAAAGCAAGGCGACCATCGGAAGCCCATCGCGGCGACGAGCCGGAGTTCTCTCCGTCTGTCAATTGGCGCAAATCTTGCCTTTCCGGAGAAATTAGAAAAATATCGGTGCGGCTTTTATTTTCAGCTTCGTTCATGGTTTGAACCGCAAAAGCAATCCGGCTTCCATCCGGTGAAAACTGCGGATCTTTCAGACGCTGACAGGCAATCAGGTCATCAAATGTCAAGGCTCTTTCAGGGTTTGCATATACCATAATCACTCCGAAAAAAAAGATCAATCCAAGGAAAAATAATTTACTTTTCATTGCTGCTCCTCGATCTGTGTTTTTTTATTTCTTGTGCCCGCGGGCATGAATAATTTCCTTATATATTTGCGCCCCATCTTTCAGGGTTCGCTTTTGCGTTTCAAAATCCACATGGTACAGTCCGAAGCGTTTATCAAAGCCTTCCACCCATTCAAAATTGTCGAGCAGGGACCGGTAGAAATATCCACGAACATCACAGCTGTCCAGCATGGCTTCACGGATCGCCTCGACATGTTTCAAAATAAAATCCTGTCGCAGGGTTTCATCTTCCGTGGCAATACCATTTTCAGTGATATAAATAGGAACGCCGGGCAGCCGGATCATCTGCAATGCCCGGTACAATCCCGCCGGATAAACAGCCCAGCCCATATCGGTCTGAGCCGCTTTTTGACTGGGATACATTTTAATTTTGAAATCGGACTTGCGATCCGGTTTACAGAGATACTGAGTATAATAATTTAAGCCAATCCAGTCAAGTGTATCGGAAAGCCCCGGAATTTTCTGAGAAAAGTTCACGATATTTTTCAAATTAAATGCAAATCTGTCCGTCAAAAAAGCCTCCAGAACCGACTGATTGAACAGATGATGAAGAATTTTTGCACCAACCCAGTCGGGCAGCCACCATTTCCGGGCCGGATCGAAAATGGTAATATTTTTGACAATACCAACCTTACAGGGGACACCGTCACCATCGGCATCGCTTTGGTCGGTTTCATGAATAGCGTGGTAAGCCTGAAAATGAGCCTTCAGCAGATTATTAAGAACCCGGGCGGCGAGACCGGGATCCTGCTTCCCCGGTGGAAATATTCCCCGTACCCAGCCCATCATGGCATATACCGCCGGTTCGTTGATCGTAGCCCAATAATCGACATAGGGACCGAGAGCTTCGGCCATTTTATATACAAAATCCGAAAAATAATTCACCGAATCGGGATGCTCAAATCCGCCGCGTTCGAATAGCCAGGCGGGTATTGTAAAGTGATGAAGGGTCACAAATGGTTTTGCACCGTTTTCATTTAAATAGGCGCATTTTTCGATATAATGGTCAATGACCCGCCGGTCCCAGACGCCCGGTCCTGGGCATACTTTGCTCCATTCTACGGAAAACCGGTAAGCATTGCCACCCATCTGCCTCAGAAGATCAATGTCATTGCGGTATCGGTTCCAGTGATCCGCCGCAAGCCCCGGTTTCTGTCCGCCTTTTATCCGGGGATTGGCATTTTCAGCGAAAGACCGTTCCCAGACCGACCAGTCATTCTGATCACAAGCTCCTTCAACCTGATAGGCGGATGTCGCCGCGCCCCAGAGAAAATCACGGGGAAAATCCAATTTTGCAATGTCGATTTTCCGGTCCGACCACTTCACATCATTATGGCGGAAATTCAGCCAGATGGTCAGCAGGATTACAGCCAGGACAAGTACTATGATGAGGTTTATTATCATATCAATTTTAAGAACACAGCCGCTTAATAATTACAAAGTAACATGCGGGCTGAAACTATTAAAGTTTCAGTTAAAGGGCAAGAAAAAGGAATATGATACGGATTTTTATTATTTTTACACCAATATATTTTTATATTCTGACAATTGTTTTGAGAAAGGATTATGTTATGGAATCTTTACAAATTGGTAAAAGCAATCTAAAATCATCCCGGCTGGTTTACGGTTGCATGCGGATTGTTGGCGATAATTCCGACGAGAGCCGCCGAAAAGGCAAAGAGGCTGTCCGGACCGCATACGAAACTGGATTTACCCACTTCGATCAAGCCGATATATACGGTGGCGGAAAATGTGAGGAACTGTTTGGCGAAGTTTTAAGCGAAATTCCCGGGATGCGCGACAAGATCATCATCACCAGTAAATGCGGCATCCGGGGTAAGGGCGACCCCAACCCCGACGATCCGGCGCGGTATGATTTTTCAGAACAGTACATTCTCAGCAGCGTTGATGGAATCCTGAAACGCCTGAATACCGATTACTTGGATATTCTGCTGCTTCACCGACCGGACTACCTGTTCCGGGTTGAAGAAGTAGCTAACGCTTTTGAAACTTTGCATGAATCCGGCAAAGTCAGATATTTCGGCGTCAGTAATTTTCGCCCGTCGCAGGTTTCCTTATTGCAAAAGTATTGCCCAATGTCAATAATTGCCAACCAGGTGGAGATCAATATTCACAATATCAACGCCTTATTGGACGGAACCCTGGATCAATGCCAGGAGATGGGAATCGCCTCTCAAGCCTGGTGCCCTCTGGGAGGGGTTGTCTATCCCGCCTGGGGTAATACGTTTACACCGGACGATGAGAAACGGATTAAAGCGGAATTTGACCGTCAATCGGCAAAGTATCAGACTGAAAACTGGATCATTATGCTGGCGTGGCTGCTGAAACATCCCGCCCACATCTTCCCGATTATCGGCACAACAAATTCATCACGCATCAGAGCATCTCTAAAGGCGCTGGAAATTGACTACAGTCGGGAAGACTGGTACCGGCTGCTGGAAGCCCGTAACGGTCAGCCGGTACCTTGATCCGGCTATTCGATGCAGATAAAAAGGATTCAAAATGAATTAAAATACGGAAAATTAACACGAAAGATATCAAGGAAGATACCGTTAGATATAATTCCAATAAAATCCGGCGTGAAGAGTAGCTCATTCATGACTGAGATTGAATCCGGAGAAGTAATTTGCGAAAGATGAAACTAAAACCTGGTTGGATTATTCTAATGAGAATCTGGAATCTTCAAAAATATTGTAAAATCAAGATTGCAAAAGATCAAAGACACCGGATTTCACGATGACGATTCATGAGATATTTTTGTAGACTTCTAACGATCTTTTAAATTTCTTTATTATCATTTTCTTATAAGGAATCACATGATGGAATTAAATCTAACCATCCGAAAAGCCCGAATCGATGACACCGAAACAATCACCAGTTTTAATATCGCCATGGCTAAAGAGACCGAAGGCAAAGATCTGGAATACAATACTATTCATAACGGCGTCAAAAACCTGTTCATGCACCCGGAATACGGTTTTTATATCGTGGCGGAAGATAACGGTAAAAACATCGGCTGCCTGATGGTCACCTACGAATGGAGCGACTGGCGCAACGGATTGTTCTGGTGGATTCAAAGTGTCTACATTCACCCGGATTACCGCCGAAAAGGCATCTATCGGACGATGTACTCTTTTGTCAAA
>DPVY01000094.1:5720-7142 GCA_003527965.1 Fidelibacterota bacterium | reverse complement strand
GCTGTTCACAGGGTGGATACGAGGAGTTAGCGATTCATCATTTTTCTAAGGATTGCCGGAATGTTTTTATCGTTCATATCTTTGATGTCATCGATAAAACTCTTTTCTTCTTCAAAGGCAATATTCAGGGTTGAACCATTATCTGATCCACTTTTTATTTCAAAAGATTCTATCTCTTTGCCGGCTGATATTTCTTCTGCGAACAATTCTTGTTTCATCGGATTAAGGATTGATTCGGAATTTCGAAAATGATCTGAATTCTCTTTTCCAAAACCGGTTGCAATCACAGTAATCATAATTTCGTCGGTCAAATTTTCATCAATTACGGCGCCGATTATGATATCCGCCTCGTTACCGGCTTCTTCTGTAATAATTTTGCATGCTTCATCGACTTCGAATAGATTTAAATCCTCACCGCCGGTGACATTAATAAGAAGACCGCTGGCGCCCCGAATATTCATATCGTTTAACAGGGGGCTGGAAATTGCCTGTTGAGCAGCCAGAACCGCACGTTCTTCGCCTGTAGCCAATCCGGTTCCCATGATCGCCTCGCCCATATTATTCATAATGGTTTTTATATCGGCAAAATCAAGGTTTATGATGCCGTGACGATTGATCAGGTCTGAAATGCCCCTCGTAGCCTGATAGAGGACGCTGTCGGCGGTTTGAAAAGCCTGGCGGATGGATGTTTTACGATCAACAATATTCAAAAGACGCTGATTCGGGATAACGATGAGAGTGTCGACATTTTCACGGAGTTCGCGAATCCCTTCTTCGGCGCGTTGCATCCGTTTTGGACCTTCAAAATGAAACGGTTTTGTCACAATGGCAACGGTCAGGCAGCCCTGCTCTTTTGCTAATTTAGCGATCAGGGGTGACGCTCCGGTACCCGTTCCGCCGCCCATACCGGCCGTTATAAAAACCATATCGGCGCCATTAATAGCATTCAGCGCTGAATGCCGGTCGGCTTCCATGGCCATTCGACCGACTTCTTTTACAGCTCCGGCACCCAATCCTCTTGTCAAATCTTTACCGATTTGAATTTTCATTGGAGCCAGATTATTGTCAAGATCCTGAGCGTCGGTATTGATTGCGATAAAATCGACGCCGATTAATCCTGATTTCATCATTCGGTTAATCGCATTTCCGCCGCCGCCGCCAACACCTAAGACTTTCAACTTTGCTTTTTGATTGGCTAAATCGTCAAATTCAAATAACATTTTTACCTCCCACAGTATTAAAGATTACATTATTTCTGTTAAATTCTTTATCCAGCCCAGGGTTTTAGATATCCTACCCTGTGATGCCTTTTGAACGGATTTTTGTTGTATGCTATCATCGGTTGCATATTTAAGCATTCCAATTGCAGCGGCATACATTGGATTGTTCAATTCTTCTTCATATCCTTTAAACCCAATAGGA
>DPVY01000094.1:0-5347 GCA_003527965.1 Fidelibacterota bacterium | reverse complement strand
ATTAAACTGCCGCCGCCGGTTAAAACCAATAAGGGAATATTTGACAGGGGAATATCCGCTTTTTTGGCTTCCATAAAGGCTTCGCGCAGAAACTCTTCCATGCGTGGTTCAATATATTGAGCCAAACGAGCAATCGGAATCTCACGAGCCGGACGATTACCGGAACTTTCAATTTTGAAAAATGCCTCTTTATCCGCCATACCGGCAAAGGCATAACCATGAGACTTTTTGATTATTTCTGCGGATTCTAACGGTATCCGGAGCATGTAGGCAATATCGCTGGTCACCAGGTGCGCGCCAAAATTTACAACGCCGGTATGGTAGATACCGCTATTCCGGAGAACGATAACGTCAATGGTGCCACTCCCAATATCAATTAATATTGCACCGTATTCTTTTTCATTGGCTGTTAAGACGCCATAGGAGGAGGCGAAAGCCTGGAGTACAAATCCATCGATTGATAAATCGGCATTTTTAAAACATCGTAATAAGTTGGACGCAACGGTTGTACTGTATGTAGTCAGATGGACTTTGACCTCAAGTCTTCGTCCAAGCAAATTAATCGGGTTCCGGATTCCGCTTTGTTCATCGACTATAAATTCCTGGGGCATGACATGCAGGATTTGGCGGTCAACCGGGAGAGGGACGGCTCTTGTATGCTCAATAACTCTGTCAATATCATCCTGTTCGATTTCCCGGGCTTCACCCAAACCGGTTCGGGTATCCCTTGAAATTGCAATCATTCCCTGAGTGTTTATACTGCGAATGTGGTCACCGCTAATACTGACATAGCAGTTAGAGATTGATGTGCCCGCCATTTCTTCGGCAATATTGCTGGCCTTGCTAATTGTCTCGGATACCTCCTCGATGTTAACTACTGTGCCCTTTTTAATACCTTTGGTAGCTACAACTCCGTATCCTTTGATGATTGGGATCTTGTTTTCCCGATCAATTTCGGCAATCAAGGCACAGGTTTTTGCGGTACCAATATCTATAGCCGATATATTGTGATTCCGAATTTTCATCTGTGTTTCCTATGAACGTCTTTCTTTTGCAACAATTTGTTTTTCCCATCTTAAATCGAGGTACTGGTAATCACTTAAATTTCGTTTTCCCTGAAGCCGGTTTTGAAAGTGAGCCAGAATATCCAGCTGCTCGGATAGTTTCTTTTTCCCAAAGAAAATCGGAGTACCGTCCTTAACGGTATAGAGAATACAGCTATCATCTTTCCAGTAATGGATTTCGGATATTTGTGAGAATAAATCCGGCATTGTAATGAGTGCTTGACTGATTGTTTCGACAATGTTTAAAATGTTTTGGTTAGGAACGTAAAAACCCGGGTAATAATCGACAGAATCATTCTCAAAACCTGAAATAACCGGTAGATTTGTACCGATAGCCTGCTCCGGAATCGGTAGAATAATTCCGTCTTTGTCAAGCAGTAATAATGAGTTGTGATTAATGTAACAGATCGGAATCCGTTCGGAAATTAAAACATTTAACCTGTTTGGCAATTCACGACTGACAGCCGCCGCTTTGACATAGGGATTGGATTCCAGCCGCTTTTGGACCGCCGGTATATTAATAGACCGGAGACTGGTATCCGTATGGACGTTAGCAAGCCGGAGGATCTCCTGATTGCTCAGGATTGTATTGCCAATGATGTTTATTTCGGTAATATCGAATAATTCCACGTAATTGCACCAGGTGTTTGAGCCCTGAATCAACAACCCGAATAGGGTAATTCCTATCGTGATTGATAAAATCTCCAATAGTCGTTTTAATAATGAAACAGATTGTTTTTCGACACTTTTATTCATTGCAATAATCCGGATTATCATTTAATTGGGCTTGAAATGATTTATGTAATTTGTTAACATCCCCGGCTCCCAGCGTAATTATCATGTCGCCGTGTTTATAAATTGATTTTACGTATGAGGGGACGTCTTCCATATTTTGAAAATAATGAACATCCCGATGTGCCATGGATGTTAATTCATCATATACTAACTTGCCGGATACTCCCGGAATTGGTTCTTCCCGGGCAGGATATACATCGAGAAGAATGAGGATGTCGGCCGGTTTAAGCGCTTCCGCAAAATTTTTATAGAACGATTGGGTGCGACTGTATAAATGAGGCTGGAAAACGGCAATAACACGACGATTCCAATTGTCTTTGGCAGCCTTTAAAGTGGCGGCGATTTCGGTGGGATGATGAGCATAATCATCGACGAGCATAAGAGCGTCTGACTGACAGATTATATCAAATCTGCGTTCGACGCCGCTGAAATTACCCAGCGCAGTTGCGATTGTATTAAAGTCAATCCCATATTCCAGCCCCATTGCAATAGCCGCCAGGGCATTGTTTATATTGTGAATACCGGGAAGCGGGAGTCGGATCGCACCAAGCTGCTGATTTTGATAAACAACCTCAAAATCGCTGCCGTTACCGGTAAACCGGATATTTGACGCATGGATAATACTTGGTTGTTCCGTGCTGTATTGATAAAAGGGGACAGTCAGATCGGGTAGGATAGATTGGATGTTTTTATCGTCTGCGCTTACAATTAATTTACCATAAAAGGGCAATCTGTTGGCAAATATTATAAAATTTCTTTTTATGTTTTCCAGAGTTCCATAAATATCAAGATGTTCTGATTCGATTGTAGTTATGATTGCATGAGTCGGATAAAGTTGCAGGAAAGAGTGATCGTATTCATCGGCTTCAACGATTATCGTATCACCTGAACCAATCCGGATTGTTGAACCTGATTGTTTAAAGATGCCACCCGCTATAACAATAGGATCGCGACCGGCTTCGGAGAAAATATGACCTACCAATGAGGTCGTGGTTGTCTTTCCGTGAGTGCCGGCAATTGCAATACTGTTTGGGCGCAATCTGAGAATTTCGCCTAACATTTTCGCCCGTTTTATGACCGGAATGCCACGTTTTTTGGCTTCAAGAAATTCCGGATTCTTTGGACCAATTGCGGAAGTGTATACCACGGCATCATAGTCCTGGATATTTTTTGCATAGTGACCGCTAAAGATTTTTATTCCTAATTTTCCCAGTCGTGCAACATTATCAGAATATCGAGCATCCGACCCTGTAATTGAGAAATTCCAGTGCGTGAGCAGCTCCGCGAGTCCGCACATACCGATCCCACCTATGCCGATGAAGTGGATATTTTTAATTTTTCCAAACATTTTCATCCAGGTAATTAAGCATATCGTTAATAATTAATTTCGCTGAATCGGGGTGTGCAAGCGCTTTTGCCCTTGCCGCCATTTCACTTAATTTACTTTCATCCGCAATCAGGGAATTCAACGAAATATCCAACAGCTCGGAATCGAGATTATTTTGCAGAATAACAATTGAAGCACCCTCTTTTTCCATAATTCGGGCATTGATCTCCTGATGGTTACTCGTAGCAGTAGGCAGAGGAATGAGAATGGAAGGTTTTCCATAAAGGCATAATTCTGCGAGCGAGAGCGCACCGGAGCGACAGACGATTATGTCTGCCGCAGAATAGGCGATTCCCATTTCGTGAATAAAGGGGGTGATGCTAACATAAGGATTATCGGTGAACGAATTTTTAATATAATCGTAATCTCTCTGACCCGTTTGCCAGATAAATTGGCAGCGCGGTTTGGAAATATAGTTTTCCAGATGTGTTTGCCAGTAATTGTTCAAAGCCTGCGAGCCCTGACTGCCGCCGAAAATAAAAACTGTTTTTAAATCCGGACTGAGTTCATAAAAATTCAGCGCCTGATTACGGTTGACGCTTTCCAGGGATCGGCGTAGCGGAGTGCCGTAGCAAATGCTGTTTTCGATATATTGTTTGGTCTCTTCGAAAGAGGTGTAAATCCGGTTTGCATGTTTGACCAGCAGCCGGGTTGTGGCGCCGGGCATGACATTTTGCTCATGCATGAAAATGGGAATTTTCAACATCGAAGCAATTCTGATGGGAGGACCGGCGGTATACCCTCCTGTTCCAATTGCAAAATCCGGTTTAAATTGTTTAATAATAATTAGAGATTGGATTAAACTTATCATCAGTCTTATGGGAAATAATAGGTTTGTAAGTATACTCCTGAGGTTAAATCCCCTTTGGAAACCGCGAATCCAGATTTTTCTGAAAGGGTATCCAAGGGTTTCTAATACCGTCGATTCCAAGCCTCGGCTAGTTCCAATAAACAAAAATTCACTCTCGCCAATTTCAGCGGCTCTCGATTTCAGCTCTTCCACCAGGGCAATTGCGGGGAACAGATGACCACCGGTCCCGCCACCGGTCACTAATATTTTCATCGTTTCAGGTTTTTCTTTATTCATGAATTGTCACTATTCTTAAGGGTTTTTGTTTATCCAACATGTTTTTTGAAATATTCAGGATGATGCCAATGCAAGCAAAATTGTACAACATTGCAGAGCCTCCGTAACTCGTGAAAGGTAAGGGTAAGCCCGTGACCGGCAGAATTCCGCACACGACGCCGACGTTGGCCAATACATATGAGAACAGGCTGATCGAAAGACCGACTCCGAGCAGATTTCCGAATATGTCCGGCGCTCTTAAAGATATCTGGAGTCCGCGAATGAAAAAGAGCAGAAAAAGGATTAATAATAATACGCTGCCGATAAAACCGAACTCTTCACCAACCACAGAAAATATAAAATCCGTATGAGGCTCCGGCAGAAACAGGTTCTTTTCGATGCTACCGCCGAGTCCCCGACCCCAGAAGCCACCATTGCCGAGGGTGATTAGGGATTGATGAATCTGGTATCCGGCACCTTGTATATCATTACTGCTGCCAATTGATGTCAAAATCCGTTTCAATTTATAAGGAGAGTTGATTACCGTAATAATTGATATTACTCCTAATAGTCCCACAAAGGGGGATAGATAGCGTAGCTTTGTGCCGCCTATTATCATAATCGTGATACTTAATGCGGCAATTATGGCGCCGGTACTGAAATCCGGCTCGGCGATAATTAGCAATATAATAATTGTTAAAATCAGAACCGGAGGCAGAAAGCCTTTCTTAAAATCTGAGAGGTCATCCTGATGCCTGTCATAAAAGGACGATAAATACAGAATAATCGAGAATTTTGCGAGCTCTGAAGGCTGAAACTGATGTGAAAAGATCGTAATCCAGCGAGCCGTAGAAGCCGATTCAGCAATACTGTTGTAAATCAGCGCGTAAGTTAACAGGGCGATTGAAAAAGCCGCGAGTAGGAGGGAGAGGGATTTTAGCCGGACATAGTTAAATTGCAGAAAAAAGAAACCAACCGCTAATCCGGCGATAATTCTGGTGAAATGGCCCCGCATATAGAATCCGGGATCGTTGA
>DPVY01000237.1 GCA_003527965.1 Fidelibacterota bacterium | reverse complement strand
AAATAAAAAAAAAAAAAATAAAAATTAAAATAGAAAAAAAAAAATTTATAATTTTTTTAAGAAAAAAAAATTTAAAAATAGACAATAGAATTATGACTTTACGACTTTTGACTAAGATTTAAGATGCTATGGGAACAGGTAAAACTCTACAACGATTTCCCGGAAAATGAAAAAGATGAATGTAAAACAGCTTTGTTAAAGTTTTATCACAAAGAAAAATCAAATTTCAGCCCCGTCTCCAATTGCAACGGCTGTAATTGTTAGTCATGATGATTCGGTAGAACATCTATCCAGTCTGTAGGAATTATCGGATAACAAATGGTGGGAAATTATTCTATGTAAACTCTTGGCACACGCTTCGATACCGAGCAGCAAAGTTCGTACGCGATTGTGCCAACTTTCGCCGCCACTGCTGTTGCCTGCAGATTCCCCTGCGGCGTGTCTCCCCAGAATATCACATCGTCAGCAACTCTGACAGGATCATCTCCAACGTCCACCATAATCTGATCCATAGTTACCACGCCAACGATAGGATATAATTTCCCATTGATTAACACCGCACCCATGTTACTAAATGCCCGGAGAATACCGTCGGCATAACCGATCGGCAAAACAGCAATAGTAGTTTCTTTAGGCGTAATATACTTCCGACCATAGCTGATCGAACTCCCTTTTGGCAGACGACGAGTTGAGCTGACTTTCGTTTTTAATGTCATCACCTGTTTCAACGAAATTGATTCCGAAGTATCCGTTGAAGGATAATGACCATAGAGCGATATGCCGGCGCGCACTATATCAAAACAGGCTTCCGGTAAATCAAGAATAGCGCCACTGTTGGCAGCATGGATAATCGGTCTGTACGGAAAATGATCAGCCATTTCCTGAATAATTGTATTGAATCGCTTTAACTGTAATTCAGCATAGGTTTTATCACGTTCATCGGATGTAGCGAAATGGGTATATATTCCTTCAAGAGCGATGGATGAATTTTCAATAATACTATTTATTGCGGGAATGGCGTTGTCATAAAATATTCCGACTTTTCCCATTCCGGTATCTATATTCAGATGAACTTTTGCGATTATTCCCAGACGCTTGCTCACTCCCGTAATTCTCTGAATATCCGATTCGTCGGTTATTGTAATCTGGATAGCGTTTTGTAATGCGAGTTCAATTTCATCCTGAAAAAGATTGCCAAAGAGTAAAATCTGTTCATCAATACCGGCATTCCGGAGTTCAAGCGCTTCCGAAATCCGGGCAACCGCAAAATATTTCACACCTTCTTCAACAAGTCGTTTGGTCACCGGCACGGCTCCATGCCCATAGGCGTCGGCTTTGACAACAGCCATGACTTCCGCGGGAGCAACTTTTTTGCGGATTTCCCTCAGGTTATGGACTAAATGATCCAGGTGGATTTCAGCGATTGTGTATGGTTTGCTGGAGGCTGATTTACTCATAAATGATTCCTAAAAGTCCCCCTTTGAGGGCCTGCCTGTGCGTACCACACGCAGACAGGGGGAAGTTATTTACTCTTTTTCAATCTCTTTTATTCTTTTCTTCAAGGCTTGTAAAACAGCTTCCGCTTCAGTTTTTACATCTTCATCAGCAAAACGAATCAGATTTACGCCTAAACTTTTCAACTTATGTTCACGCATTTGGTCATACTCAAATTTGTCATCATGGCTGATACCATCAATCTCAATCGCCAATTGTAATTCGTGACAATAAAAGTCAACGATATAATTATCAATTGGTACTTGTCTGTGAAATTCATATCCATAAATTGCTTTTCGTCTTATATATTGCCATAGAATAACTTCAGCGAGTGTTCCTCTCTTACGAAGCGCACGAGCATAATTTTTTAATTTAGGGTTGTATGGAATTATCTTATTACGCATTCCTAAACATCAATTAAGAGCATCCCCCTCGGTCCCCCTTCAAAGGGGGATTTAAGGGGGATGTCCTAAACTTCTCCCGTAGAAACTCCTTCAACTCCTCGAAACTCTCAAAATACTCCGTGGTACACCCGAGTATCCAGCCACTGATATTCGCAAGTTCCATCGAAGTAACCATATAAACCGGAATTCCATGGTAAAATGCAAATGTCAACTCTCCGTAAGTTCCACCCCCTTTTTCGGTATACTCATCCCACAGACAGATAATATAATCGATCTCCGTCAGAATTGACTTGATATCATTCCGGATCAGTTTACGGACAATTTTCCGGAATTCCGGTAAATTTTGAGTCTTTAATGCGCGGAATTGGGCGCTTTCTTCGGGCATTAGTACTTTAGGTTCTTCTATCAAAGGATTATACGAATGATGACCAAACTCATTTTTCAAAAACGCCGCCATCTCCTCCCGCCAGGCATTACCGTGATCGGGCGCATGTTCAATAGCACCGGCTAAATAGGCTTTCATTTGGATAATCTTCTCCTGAAAATAGTGTATCCGATCCCGACAATTGCCATGTCAATAAAAATCAGATAGGGTAGATAAATCACATTCAAATTATGAAATGTTAATAATTCCCGACCGCCTTCAATGATAATGGTAGTGGGAAAATAGTATATGATTTGGCTCAATATACCGGGATAGCGTAAAGATGGAACAATTACTCCGCTGCATAAAAGCACAGCAATTATAAGTGAATTTAGCAGCCCGCGCTGCAATTTGATATTGGCGGAGATGACTCCGGTAAGCATCCCAATTTGGCTAATAAGAATAAGTCCTAAAATATAGTAAAACCAGAACAGTGCCAGGTACCCGACATTTAAACGAATTCCGGCAACAATCCAAAGTGTGATGCTGGCAAGAATCAGGTGTCCAAAGCTCTCAACTAAAAATACCAGCGATTTGATGAAATAAACCTGACGGGTTAATAACCTCGATGAATTAATTTGATCTATCAAACCGGTTTCACAAACCATTCTATAGGTATCCTGCAGAGCCAGATTAAATGCCATAAATGTTGCAAATAGTCCGATTATTCCCGGAAACATCCAAATATCAATATCCGTCAATTGAATTCTGGGAATTAACTCTCCTAATCCCACTACAAACACAAGATATAACGTTAGAGTTGCCAGAATATTAATAACCACGGCAATGCCGGTGCGTTTGCCGGGTTTTAATTCTAATAATAATATCGACAGCATTGTATTCATCTTAGAGACCTTCATCCAAATTTAACTGATTTAAAAATTCCTCGATATGGATCGAGCTTCCGGAAATTGAAATGACGTCGTCCAAATTGATTTTCTTTAAAACAGTAAGAAAATCTCTAATATTTTCTGTTACGATTTGAATCGACCGCCCCAGATCGTGGACTTCTTTTATTTCTTTAACATGTTGAAGCGCTTTTATCAGCTGATACCCGCCATGACGAAACTCAACGGTCCCATAAAAAGGGATTTCGATCTGTGCAACCATATTCTCCAATGTGCCATCAAAGCGGATTCGCCCGTGTTCAAGCACAATCCAGCGGTCGGCAGTGGTTTGAATTTCGGTAAATTCGTTCGAAGATAGTACGACTGTCTTTTTCCCCTTTTGATCAAGAATATAGCGGAACAAAATCGCGCGAGCATGGTAATCCAAACCCATTGTCGGTTCATCCAGGATGATTACCTCGGGATTTCCGATCAACACCTGCACAATGTCCAGCCGTCTTTTGATACCACGGGAATAGGTTACGGGATAGTTGTCCAGTTCATCTTCAATTTCAAACATTTTCACAAACGGAGCAACCCGGTTCTCAAATTCTGCATCCTTTATCCCAAGATAGCGAGCCCGTTTTGTAAGGTTTTCCCGGCCGGTCAGCCAGGGATCATGAATATCGTGATCCGGTAAATAGGCAATGATATTTTTCACAACAGCGATATTCTGCTCAATATCTTTACCGTCGATATAAACCACTCCGCGATCGGGTTTTAAAATTGTCGACAAAATTCTCAACAGCGTCGATTTACCGGCGCCATTCCGACCGATAATCGCAAAAGTCGATCCTTTTTCAATACCGATACTAAGATCACTCAATACATATCGTTTATTGAAATGTTTACTGACATTTTTTAATGTAATTGATGCTTCCACTAATGTGCCTCATACCATGAATTTCCAATACCTACATCTACTTTCAAAGGTACATCGAGTGGCAGCGCATTCTCCATCTCCGTAATGACAATGGATTTTAGCGTTTCCAACTCTTCGTCCGGTACCTCAAAAAGTAATTCATCGTGTATCTGTAATATCATCATTGACCGCAATTGTTTTTGAATCAATTTGTGATGAATACGAATCATTGCAATTTTTATCATGTCTGCCGCAGTTCCCTGGATAGGCATATTGATTGCGGCTCTTTCGGTTGCTTCACGAACATTCCGGTCGCTGCTGTTGATGTCATAAACATACCGAATGCGCCCGGCTAAGGTTTTTACAAACCCCTTTTCTCGCGCTTCTGCTAACGTGTTAAGAATATAGTTATTTATGCCGGGATAGGTCTCAAAATATTGATCGATAATTTTCCTGGCATCGGACAGGGAAATTTTCAATTCACCGGACATCCGAAAAGGTCCGGCGCCGTACATAATCCCAAAATTGACCACCTTGGCGGCCCGGCGCATCTCCGGTAACACATCTTTTTCAGCCACTCCGTACACTAAGGCTGCCGTGCGGGTATGGACATCAACATTTTCATGAAATGCTTTCAACAGCTCGGGATCTTTTGACAGGTGCGCCATTACTCTTAACTCGATCTGGGAATAATCAGCCGACAGAATTTTCCAGCCCGGTCTTTGCGGAATAAAGGCCTTGCGGATCTCCCGACCGATATCGGTGCGAATGGGAATATTTTGGAAATTCGGGTCACTGCTGCTCAATCGCCCTGTCGATGCCACGGTCTGGTTAAAAGAGCCGTGCACCCGCCCGGTCTTCTTATTCACTAAGTTCGGCAGCGCATCCACATAGGTGTTTTGAAGTTTGGACAGTTGCCTGTAATCAAGCACCAAACCGGGTAAAGGATGCTCATCTCTTAATTTTTCAAGGACATTAACCGCCGTTGAACGTTTTCGCCCTGTGCTCAACTGCAGATTGTCAAACAGCACTTCGCCAAGTTGCTTAGGTGAATTGATGTTAAACTTAACCCCCGCCTCAAAGTAAATCTGCTCTGTAAGATTCTCGATCTGTTTACTTAATTCTTTTGACATGGTTTGCAGAAAATCCACATCAATATAGACGCCGTTTGCTTCCATTTCAAGCAAAACCGGGATAAGCGGCATCTCAATATTCCTGAAAATATCTTCGGTTTTATCTTCCTGAAGTTTTTTTTGAAAAATCGGAGCCAGCTGCAAAACCACATCGGCGTCTTCCGCGGCATAAAAAGTTACCTTGTCAACAGGAACTTCATCCATCCGAATCTGATTTTTACCCGAACCGATCAAATCCTCAATCGGCTGCATTGTATAATTAAGATATTGCTGACTGAGTTTATCCAGCTTATAGGAACGGGCATCCGGCTGAATTAAAAATGCCGCCACCATGGTGTCAAATACGATATTCTTCAGTTCAATCCCATAGCGTTTCAGAATAAGCATATCGTATTTTAAATTCTGTCCGCATTTGGGAATAGCCTCATTTTCCAGCACCGGCTTCAGGATTTCCAGAAATTGCAGATGGTCGTCATCGCCAAACAGTGATTTCTGTTTTGAGGGAAACTGAATAGGAATATAGATTCCCTCGTTCGGTTTCCAACTCAGCGAAATCCCAACGATCTCCGCTTCCATAGGATGAGTCGAGGTCGTCTCAAGATCAACAGAAAGAAGCGCAACATTTTTCAGTTTTTTAACCAGCTGCAGAACGTCTTCCTGCTTCTGTACGGTTCGATAATCTTTCTCAACCTGCTCTGTCTCTTCTCTAATTCCAAGTTTCTTAATGAGGCTGTAGAATTCCAGTTCTTCAAATAACTTTTTCAGAGCCGGTTCATCAACCGATTTTGTCTTCAAATCAGAAATTTGGAGATCCAGAGGAACATCTATCTTAATTGTTGCCAGCATCTTTGATAATATGGCGCTTTCCGCGCCCTCCGCAATCAGCCCGGCAATGCGTTTATTGTCAATTTTATCCAGATTTTCCAAGATTCCTTCGATAGAATTAAATTTATTCAAAAGCGGTTTGGCTTTTGCCGGACCAATGCCTTTTATTCCGGGAATATTATCCGAAGTATCGCCAATCAGTCCGAGATAATCCGTAATTTGATCGGGTCTAACGCCCCATTTTTCAATAACCCCTTCCTCATCAACAATCTCAATATCTTTCTGCCCGGATGCGGGTTTGTAGACCAGGATATCATCTTCAAGCAATTGCATAAAATCTTTATCGCCCGTCACCATATAGACAGACAGCCCTTTTTGCTTGCCCTCTTTTGCCAGTGTGCCAATAATGTCGTCAGCTTCGTATCCGGGATAAATAATCACCGGAATATTCATGGCTTCCGTGACCTTGAAGATGTACGGCAACTGCGAAATTAATTCGTCGGGCATGGCTTCCCGCGTAGCTTTATAGTCTTCGTAAATCTTATGCCGAAATGTCTTTTCCGGTGCGTCAAAGACCATCCCGATGTAATCCGGCTGTTCATCTTTAATTATTTTCATCAACGAATTGATAAAAGCAAAGATCGCTCCCGTCGGTTGACCGGCGGAATTCGTTAGACGGTTGCGGATCATTCCAAAATAGGAACGATATGCAATTGCTGAGCCGTCGATTAAATATAAAGTCTGTTTGTCTTTCATAATTCAGTCTGAAAAGTTTAACACAATATCTGGAATTTGGCAAGGTGTTTTCGGATTGATGTTACACAACCTTCAGAAGGTTGGTATAAGAAATATCTGCCTTGGGCATAGGTCTTCATTGAAACCTTCTTAAGGTTGAATCAAGAATATTGTGATCAGAAATGAATAGTGGAGAAACCTTCAGAAGGTTTGGATGAAGGTTTTAGAAATCAAACCCAAATTTACGCAGCTTTTTTTGCATCATTTTGTAATCCCGGTAGGCATTTAAGAATTCACGGTATTGGTCAAAGGTCTGAAAATAGGTGTCAAAAAAATCGCGGTTAAACAATGTTCCGTTTCGAATTCCCAGCCATTCCCGGCAATTTGAATACTGCCAATCTTCGGGATGATTGCATAATCCGGCAATAACCGGATTCAGATGAATGTAACGCACCAGCTGGAGCAGATATTCCTCTTTATCAATTCGGATGTACTTGTACTTTGATTCAAACAGTGTACCCTTACGTTTCATATCGAAGTTGACAGTCTGAACATAGCTGTTGAAAATGTTTTGCATGAAGCGGGAAATGGATATTGATATGAAACCTTTGCCGCAACCTTCAGAAGGTTTATAGTTAAAATTTTTAGACTTAGACGAAAGATTTTTGATAAAACCTTCTGAAGGTTGACTGGGAGAAGGTTCCACCGGCGCTCCCACCATCAAATGATAATGATTGGGCATCAGACAATAAGCGACAATTTTTAAGTTGAATTTTTGATAGTTTTCTTTGATTTTATGTAAAAGAAAAAAGTAGTGATCATCTTTGAAAAATATCAGATCTTTATTGCAGCCCCGATTGTAAAGATGATAATAGGCATATTCGACTGACATGTTAATAACCAAAACCTTCAAAAGGTTGTTGAAAGCAAAAATTGTGATTTGGGCAGACATTTTCCTTAAAACCTTCTGAAGGTTTTGGGAAATTTTGTAAATTTCCGAGCATTTCCCAGAGAGTTGCACGAGTTTGTTGTTTCAGGCTGTTAACCATTACATTGTAAATTAGAATTGTTTATAATCAGATGCAAAGAGAATGTGCAGAGAACTTTCCTTACCATCCGTCAACCTTCAGAAGGTTTAATTTTTAATATAATTCCCGTATATTCATCCCGATATTTTATTGAACAACCGAGCAGATTTTCAAATATAGCAAAAGAGCAGCAATGAGGGACATCATGGAAGAAGCCATTCCGGGAAGCCGTGAAAAAGCCGCCAATATGTGTCGGGAATAACCTGGGATTTTGGATGAAACATTTAATTTGCTTGATATTAGGACTAACATTGATGACAACACTTAACGCATCTGAACGAACGATTAAACACCCTGACTGGAGCAGGAATGCTTCCATATACGAGGTAAATATCCGGCAGTTTTCACCGGCAGGAACTTTTGCTGAATTTGAAAAATATCTGCCTGAGCTGCAAAAAATGGGCATCAAAATTATCTGGCTGATGCCGATTCATCCTATCGGCGAACTAAACCGCAAAGGCACACTCGGCAGTTATTATTCGGTAAAAGATTATAAAGAAGTCAATCCCGAGTTTGGCTCTAAGGAAGACTTTCGCCGATTAGTCAGGCGTACTCATGAACTGGGCATGTATATCATCATCGACTGGGTTGCAAATCACTCTGCCTGTGATAATGTCTGGACCAAAACCAATCCCGATTTTTATAATACAGATCCAGATGGAAATTATATTATTCCCGTGGCGAACTGGACTGACGTCATTGATCTGAATTATGATAACCCCGAACTGCGAAAAACGATGATCGATGCGCTTGTGTACTGGGTAAAAGAGTTCGATATCGACGGTTACCGCTGTGACGTGGCGGCAATGGTCCCAACGGATTTCTGGGAAACGGCGCGGGACACACTCGATAAGGTCAAACCGGTATTCATGCTGGCGGAAGCCCATGAACCGGAACTTCACGCCAAAGCCTTCGACATGACCTACGCCTGGCAGTATAAAGATATCATGAATGCCATTGCAGCCGGAAAAAAAGACGTTCGCCATCTCGATCGATATGAAAGTGAAGAAATAAACATTTACAATCCCGACGATTACCGGATGCTGTTTGTCACCAACCATGATGAAAATTCATGGAACGGAACAGCCTATGAACGGCTTGGCGACGGCACGGAAGCGTTTATCGTGTTTACCTGTCTACATAGGGGAATGCCCCTGGTTTATAACGGTCAGGAAGCCGGTTTGAATAAGGCTCTGTCATTTTTTGAAAAAGATACGATTCCCTGGACCGATCATCGCAACCGGAAAATCTATACCACCCTGTTGAACTTAAAACAGAATAACAAGGCACTGTGGAGCGGAACTGCGGGCGGTGAAGTCATCCGGCTTAAAACCTCCCAAGATCGTTATATTTTTGCCTTTACCCGTCAAAAAGCCGAAGATAAAATAGTAGCCATATTTAATTTTTCAGATAAACCCCGGTCTTTTACGATCAAAAACATTCTGCTCAGGGGAGACTATTTCAATCCTCTAACCAATAAAGAGTATTCATTTACCCGGGAAGAATCGTTTAAATTGGATGTCTGGGATTATCTGGTTCTCGTTAAAAAATGATCTTTGATGTACAGATAGATTTCGACTATCTTATTTGCAAGTTTGATGATAAACAATCTTTTTAGGGAGTTATTATGGAATGCAATCAGCAAAAAAACCGAAGCATATGCAACTGTAGTTACGAACCCTGTTCCCGAAAAGGGATTTGTTGTGAATGTATCCGGTATCACCTCAGAAACCGAGAGTTACCGGCATGTTGTTTCCCCGATGATGTTGAAAAAACCTACGATCGGTCCTTTGAGCGTTTTGCGCAGATGGTGAACGGAGGTCGGGTTTAGCTGAAGAAAACGGGTAGATTGGAGACCTCAGATTGCAGATTGCAGATTGCAAATGTCAAATTTGATGATTTCGTAAAAAGTGCAAATCATGTCATTCTGAATGAGACACGAATGCTCCGATAGGAGTCCCTGGTGGGAAAGAATCTCCGCCAATTATCGACGAGATTCTTCCCCGACTCGTCGGGGCTGCCTCAGAATGTACTGTGTTAAAA
>DPVY01000353.1 GCA_003527965.1 Fidelibacterota bacterium | reverse complement strand
CCCGCCCTTCTGGAAAACCTGGTGGTTTATGACACTAATGGCTCTTACGATAGCCGGTGTTGTCGGACTTATCATTTGGCAGCGGATAGATCGTATTCAGAAACAAAAAGTTGAACTGAAAAAAATGGTTCGACAGAGGACTTATGAACTAAATAAAACGAATAAACAACTTGTTGAAGAGGTTCATTACAGGAAAAAAGTAGAAAAGGAACTTCGCAAGAGTGAAGAGGAATTCCGGGATCTTTTTGAAAATGCGAATGATATTATCTGGACTACCAACACAAATGGAGTAATTCTAACAATAAACCGTTTTTTTCAGGAATTATTGGAATATTCGAGAGAACAGATAATCGGTACAAATTTACTCGATTACATCAGTATCGATCATCGTTTCAGGGTAATCAGGAATTTTTTAAAATTCCAAAACACCTATTTTTTTGAATGCGAATTAAACATTCTGACTAAAAATAAAGAAACTCGAATTATATGGGTTAAAGTTAGAGGTATCTTTGATAATGAAAAATATGTTGGAATCCACGGTATCGGACGAGATGTTACCGAATTAAAAAAGACCCAGGCAGAGTTGCAGGAAGCCGAACAGTTAAAACGTGAAAGTATCAAACAGCTAACCTTAAAACTTGCCCATGAAATTAAAAACCCGTTGGCAAGTATTACCAGTTCGGCTCAATTGGTTGCATCCTCAAAGGATAATAAAGAGAATCCGAAAATCCAGCGCCACATGGGTGTAATAAATAAAAACGTGGACATCTGCAACCGTGTTGTCCGGGAATTATACACCTTTACTCACAAGCCGAAACTCAATCTGACACGGATCAGCATTTCGGATTTTACAAATAGTCTCTTAAACTATGCCCGCGAAATAACAGAAAGGCGTCCGCAAATTCGCGTTTTGACCGATATTGAGGAAAAAATACCTGCCATAATAATCGATGAATTTCGCATGCTCCAGGCTTTTAAAAACCTGATTGATAACGCCTTTGAGGCTATGAGCGACGAAGGTATTCTTACTATAAATGCCGGTTATAACTCACCAACGAATGAGGTCTTCATCGAGATCGGAGACACCGGCTGCGGAATGACTGATGAGGAATTAAATAATGCTTTCAAGGAGTTCTATTCTTCTAAGCCCACCGGATTCGGATTAGGAATTCCTCTTGTGAAAGATATTGTTGATGCTCACTCAGGAACTTTTTATATTAAGTCAGAGAAAAATGTCGGGACGGTTTTTACAATAAAATTGCGCGCCGGCGACTTTGTTTGAATTCAACTTCACATATAAGGGAATAACAAACATGTACACGGTTTTAGTAGTTGACGATAACATAGATACAAAAGAAAATTTAATCGAGCTTCTGGAGGAAAATAATTACAAAACACTGAATGCGGAAGACGGCAAAACCGCCCTGGCTAAAATTCAACAATATAAACCGGACTGTGTACTTTTGGATATGAATTTACCTGTAATGTCCGGTTGGGAAGTTCTCGATCAGATAAAACCGGAAATCGACGCCGGCCTGATTGTCATAATCATAACGGCTTTTAGTGAAATACCCATGGCGGTAGAAGCAATAAAAAAAGGAGCCTTCGATTTTTTCGATAAACCCTTTAATAATGAAAAACTGCTGCTTGCCATCAAACACGGATTCGAAAAATTTCAGATTCAAAAAGAACTTAATGAATTGAAAATAGCTTTACCGTCCCAGATGATTACGCTCGATGAATTTGGATCAAGCAGCGCCATACAGGAAGTTTTGCGAAATGCTGAGAAAGTTGCTCCAACCGATTATTCAGTCCTTATTCAGGGACCCACAGGCAGCGGTAAAAATTTGCTGGCAAAATACATTCACCAAAAGAGTAAACGTCATCAATTTCCGCTGATAAATGTCGATTGCGGCACTATTGCAGGTTCATTGATTACCAGTGAATTATTCGGATTTGTTAAAGGTTCGTTTACCGGCGCCGAGGAATCCAAAGACGGAAAATTCCGGGCAGCCGACGGTGGAACCCTTGTTCTGGATGAAATCGGCAATATTCCCTATGAACAACAGGGCAAATTTTTACGCGCAGTTGAAGAAAAAAAGATTTCTCCCATTGGCTCAAATGAAGAATTTGAGGTTGATTTTCGGCTAATTGTCGCCACATTGGAAAATCTCGAAAATGCCGTGAATGATGAAAAATTCCGGCGCGACTTATTTTATAGAATTGCTGAATTTGTAATTACCCTTCCTTCTCTGACTGAACGACAAGATGATATCCCGCATCTGACAAAAATATTCATTAAGCGCTGCAATCTTAATCTGAATAAAGAAATATCCGGTATTTCCGATAGCGCTATGAATAAACTTTTAGAACACCATTGGCCCGGCAATGTCCGTGAGCTTCAACACATTATCAGTACTGCGGTTCTGTTGGCGAAAGATATTATTCACACGAAACATATCATTTTCCGGGGATCGGATATCGACAAACTGAGTAGCCTTGTAAATTTCCCGATCAAGTACCATCCCGGCAAACCACTCAGAGATAGTTTGGATACTCTAACAAATAATATAGAACGGAAATATATCAAAAAAGCACTTGCCATCGCTGATAATAATATTACCCGCGCAGCAGAAATATTTGGAACCGATCGAAAAAATTTTTACAAGAAAATGAATAAATACGGTCTTAAGGTTTAGGTTCCTTCTCAAATTCAATGGGTAAAATAAAAAATGGCTTTTCTGAGA
>DPVY01000135.1 GCA_003527965.1 Fidelibacterota bacterium | reverse complement strand
GCAGGCGCGGTCGCTGTGGCAATTGCACCAAGAATCAGGCTGTAGTTTAACTCCATTTTCATCATCACAAGACCAATAACCACAAAAACAAAGGCAAATAACGATTGAAAAAGTGTGATAATAAGTATCGCTGTGCCGATGCGTTTCAAGCGGGCAAACTCAAACTCTGCGCCGATCGTAATAGCAATCAAGCCCAGAGCTATTTCGGTAATACTGGTGAGTCTATATGGCGCTGTTTCAGGAATAATACCAATCAGCGATTTTCCTAATAACAGCCCTGCAAAGATATAACCTGTAATTGATGGTAATTTTATCTTTTCCGCCAGTTTCCCGAAGAAATATCCGGTCAACAACAGTATACCGGTTCCAAAAATCACATGATGACCGAACAGGTTTCTGACATTATATAGCAGTTCAAACAATAGATTCATCGGTGTTTCCTTACCAAATCATTTTTAGTGGTATTGCCGGGTTATTTAGCACATTTTTCAGCATGCAATATATTACACTATGCTTTTCTGAAAATCAAAGATTTTCATCACTGTTTTTATTAACTTTCAATAAAATAACGGGCTTTTATATGGTTTTTGGCGCTAAAATTACACTGCATACTAAAGGATTCTCCGACATCCCCGGAGCAGTTGCGATTCCTCTGCATCTGAATGAAACAATCAAATGCGTATTTGGGTGTGATTATTTTGAGCCGGTTTTGGGGTTGGGAATGTTCGGGAAAATCATCTTCAGGTATTTTACCACAGGTCTTAGTATGACGTTAAAACCCTATTTCAAACCCTTCTGCCTGTGATCAGATATAGTCACCGCATATTCATTACAGTCATTCAATAAAAGAATCTAAGGATTTTGATATTCCTGTAAATCTTGAAGATTTTGCTCAGTCATTATAATATACTGAAACCTGACAATTCGGGCATTACCGGTATCAGCCACATATACAGTGTTTTCATTGATAGAAATAGCTTCCGGATGATTCAAAATATCGGCAATCTCAATCACATCTAATGAATCTCCGTCTACGATTGTTGCGCCAATATTTCTCAGAAAAGTACCTTTATTATCAAATGTTTGAATATAATTACTTCCGGCATCCACAACATAAATAATCCCCCTGGAATCAACGCTAATATCCCAGGCGCTTTTAAATCTTCCTAAATCCAGAATATCGTTTTCACCGGGATTAAAAAGAGTACGATAAGAACCTGCCGAAATTCCGTGACAGGAATATACTCCCCCGGTTTGAGTAAAATATATATTCCCGCTGGCATCGATGTCTATACTGTTTGGCTCCATCACAAAGCCGGCGCCCGTTCCCTGCCCGGTAGCAACCTCGCTAAAAACAGCTTCGTAACCTATAACTACTGAAAAATCCGACATAACAAGTATGTACTTAGGAATATATTTCAATTTAACAATTCTATTGTATCTTTTATCCAATATGTAAATACCATTGCTGTAATCTTTCCCAAAGGCTACCAAATCTACAATTTTTGTGTTCCTGGTATCTCCATAATCATCCACAAATTCCCAATTTTTAGGATCATTGCCATCAAAGAAAGTATGAGGAGCCAGAATACTGTTGATCAACTCTTCGGAACTATCCGGTTTCGCATTGACCAATGTATATCCGTTGGTCAAATAATAGTTCAAAGAGTCTATTTGGCTGCTGTTCAATATTGTACCGGACTTCGTATGTCGGAGGGTTGCCTCTGTACTGACATATCGGATACCAACATTATTATAATACTGGTTCCAGGCATATATTCGATTCCCCCCATCAATAAACAGAAGATTCATTTTACTATCCTGACCAAGTCGTATAGGTTGGACATTTCCCTTTCCGGGAATGCTTATCTCAGCCAAACCTTGAAAATTATTACCATATTCATCTTCCGTAATAGTTAATCCGGCTTGATCTAATACTACAATTCTGCTATTGCCGGAATCAGCGATAAAAATATATCCATCATTCCCGACAAAAATATCTTTCGGAGTATTAAAATTGTACTCTTCTTTCTCCCAGTTTGGGAACATCTGCACATAGCTGGTATCGCCCTGTTCAACTTCACTGACTGTCGGAAGTTTCTCCATATGTCCGCATTTATAAAGAATAAACAGCGCAATGATAATGATTGGATATATTAAAATACTTCTTTTCATAGTGTAATTTTCAGGGTAAATCTTTGTACATCGGTTAAATAGGACATATTAGAATATGAGTAATCGAATAAAATGGCCTTTTCTCTAACGGGCAATTTAATTCCAACGCCTAAATTAAATTTCTCTTCGGGATTATTTAAATTAACTCCGCCCCTGATGAATAGTTTTTGTGCCAGTACATTCTCAAACCCAATTGAAAAAGTTTCAGCATTATCAACAGGATGATTTAACTGACCTGAGACGGTCATTTTATTTAGTTTAGAGTCAAATATTTCCATCGCCGTTCCGATTCTAAATATTGTCGGCAGCGGAAATCCCTTATATTTGACATCTACAGTACCGCCTTCTATTACCGGCTTTGCAAATTTACCGTTAATCATAACTTCCGATCCGAAATTTGTTAACGAAACTGCAAAACGCAGTGATTTAAAGCCGGTCCAATAATAAGTCCCGATATCAATCATCGGAGTTTTGCTGGAAACATCAGCTATACTCTCTTCAACATATTTAAAAGTCAGTCCCCATGAAAATTGTTGGGTAATTTTTTGAGACACTGTAGCTGCTAAAAACAGATCACTGTAATAAAATTGTTCACCGGTTCCATGCGGCATATATTCAGTGGTCACGTTCATCGGATCGGTATGAAGGAAACCTGCGCTAAATCCGAATGAATAGTTTGAGGACATTTTGTAAACGATTCCTAGAAAATCATATTTTATACCGGCAGGCCACTCGATCCGGGAAGAATAAAATTCCGACTGTTTCATTTGTGCCGCTCCGGCGGGATTCCAGTATAAACATGAAGCATCGTCGGCAATACCTACAAAAGCCCCTCCCATGGAAGCAGCCCGGCTGCCTATTCCGATCTTTAAAAATGTCAGTGCAGAAGTACCGGCTCTTCGGTATCCTAATTGCGGATATATGTCAAAAGCAAAAAGTAACTTCGTACTACTGAACAATAAAGTGATAATGAATAGATAATATTTAATATTCTTGATCATCTAAAACTTCACCTTAATACCAATCATAATATTTCTGGGTTCCCGGTAGCGTGCCGGATTATCCTGTGGTAAATCAGTTAAATCATCACGCCATGACATAGGTATCGGATCCCCCGGTTCCCAGGCCCTTCCGGTAACCGGATTAATTATTTGTGCTATCTTGGCGTTGAAAAAATTTTCAACCTGGCAAAAAATATTGAAATTTATGTTTTTAGTAGTAAACCCTTTGGTGAATTTAATGTCACAAAGTTGCCATGGCTCAGCTAATGCTGAATACGCATTTTCATCATATTTTTCCAGTTCCAGATCGACCATTGGCGTATATCGTCTACCTGAGGATATTTGCCAGTGAATATTAATACCAAAATCATTCGGCATTGGTATGTTTAGTATTCTAATATTTTCATTTTGGGGAATGTAAAAATTTAAATCGGTAGATATTCGTAGCGGAACATCCCAGTACATAAAAGTTTCATCAAGAGATTTTTCCCGATTTACTGCGAGTTTTTCAAGGGCCTCATTCGGAGAGTTGCTTTTCCCGGTAACCATTGAGTAGGTACCGTTTAACCTGACTGAGAGAAGTTGTGAAAAGCGACGTTGTAGAAAAACTTCCACCCCTCTTGAACGAGCGTAATCCATATTAAAATACATAAACGGTCTTTTAAGTGATTTTTCACCTTTAATAGTAAGCTGCTCCGATGTTGCATAATCAAAAAGATCTTTATAAAATGCAGTAATATTAATAACCTGATCTTCACTGAATTTATGTTTAACTCCGATTTCATAGGCAACAGTTGTAGTAGGATTTAAATCAGGATTTCCCAATAAGGGGCTTGCACCAAGCTTAGTTTTATTTAGACTGGCATAAATATATTCATAATTTGGTCTTTGGGAGAAATGCCCGTAAGAGAAAAACAGGACATCACTGTCGGTTAAAGGGTGAGATATTCCCAAACGGGGACTCAAATGAGCTTTTCCGCGTCTATTAAATATTTTAAATGTATTACTTTTAAAATCTTCTCTAAACTTTTTTGAGAGATGGGGTGAAAGATTCATGTCATCAATAATATCGGTCGCAATACTTCCCAATAGCATATAGTCATATCGCAATCCTACATTTATTATCATACCTTCATATACGATTTTATCCTGAATAAAAAACGACCCGGCTCCGGGTTTCACCCGATAAATATCCCAGGAACCACCAAAACTATTATCGGCTGTTTTTAACCAGGGATCATCAATATCGATTACCTGCATATCGGTAAACTCTGTTATAAAACCGGCCTTTAATCTATTATTTGAGGATATTTGACTGGTTAGTTCGGCTTTTAGAGTCCATGTATCTGAATAATGATCATGCCAGTTACTGGCGTCCCCTGTATCATAAAATCCGTCTTTGTTCCAGACAGTAATATCACCGTCGGGAAAGTCTACAAGGTACTGAATTGGATTAATGTCGTTGGCAATGTCGTATTCGTCAAAGTATTTACCCAGAACAGCAGAATGTTTATTAATAAAGACACGTCCAAAATCTGCTTCTATAAAAGTCTTAGTATTAAAAGAATGTGTAAGTAATAGATTTGATTGGATTCCCTCCCACGTGATTGTATTGTAATGATCCAGCCAGTTCATATAACGATAATTAAATCCGCCCTGGTTAATCTGGAGAGACCGTTTATAAATACCGGAAATTTTGGTGTTTTTGTATTTCCAGGTTATTTTATATAGTGCCGACCAGTTGTTTTCCTGTCTTTGAGCAAGGGGATCATATTGCCTTATCGATGGTTTTAATGCTGAAGCATGAGGAAGATACGTATCCGAAAGAAACATATAACCATTTGTAAAAAATGTTAATGAACCGGGAATGTTAATGCCAAGGGCGGGCAATAAATTATTGACAAACGGTTCGGGACCGCCCAAAGAAATTTCAACGGCGTCCGTATTGAAATTTTCTATTTCCCCCGTTCCAAGGTGATCAGATTTCATGGAGATACTGCCGTGATATTCCTGGCCACCCTCTTTAGTCTTTACCTCGATAATACCGGACATGGCCTGCCCGTATTCGGCATTAAATCCACCTGTGATTACTTCCAGCTCATCAATAGCATCGACGCTCAGAAAAACGCCGTAACTCTTCCCGGTTAGAGGATCTTTAGTTGAAACGCGATCAATGATATACAGGTTTTCATCGGCTCTTCCGCCGCGTATATGGATTTCATTATCAACTTTTACTATTCCCACCTGCTGTTCCAGTAAATCATCTATATTATCCGCTATTTTATTTCCTATTTCGTTGCTGTTAAGTCGTTGTAATGAGCTTGTCAAATCCGGTTGAAACAGGGGCTTTTTTCCAACAACAACAACTTCCTGTCCAAAAGCCAGAACGGTTGGTTCCAACTTAATATCCAGACTAACAACAGAATTTTTCGTAACCTTTACACCTGTGTGTAACTGGATTTTGTAACCGATCATGCTTACTTCAATATCATAATCTCCTGCAGTCAGCCCGGTAATATAAAAATTGCCGTCAAAATCAGAAGCTGCACCCTTATAGGTACCTTTTATTATTACATTCGCGCCAATTATTTCCGCATTAGTCTCTTTGTCGATAACTCGTCCCCTGATACTGCCTGTCTGGGCATAAATACTTGAACTTGTAATAAAAAGGAACAATAATATTATTGCTAATAAGGAAGCGCGTTTACGTACTGGTGTTAATTTCATTTCCCTAGAAATTCCCGTAATACTTCTATGATATTGTCATATCCGTTGGCGCTATGCAGGGTAAAAGATAAAAATATCAGTTTTGCGGGAGCATTGTGCGGATATTTTAAACCGATTACCGGCTCTCCCGTCCATTCTTCCCTGGTAGATACCGGCAGCTGGTAAAGTGTATCGGCATCGGCGCCTAGGACGAGACCGACCGGATTAGAAATGAGTTTTCCGGGTGTAACCTTTAGATCGACATAACTTGTATCCCGGCTATAAATAATTTGACCAGGGTTGATGCGATAATCCCCGGTAGTTTTGAATGGATAACTGCGCGTTACAAGATCAATTGCATCCGAGGATAAAAAAGCAAAGAGTGAGTCATTATTATCGATTGCGGTTATTGAACTTATTAGGATATGATTATTCTCATCCGGCGCCATCATATAGCTTAATATTTCATTCGATAAGTTTGGAAGTTGAGAATATCCGTCAGCATAATAAATGATATAATCAAATAAATTTAGTGTTTCCTGAATATCAATTTTCGAATATGGCAGGTTTTCTTCAATATCCCATACGGAATAATTACTTATTCCAAGAATTGAATCAAGAGAAGCAGGATATAATATGTCTCCATCAGTTTTATTAGAATAATCATCGATAAATAATGTTCCGTTTAATATAGGTTCTTCTACAGTCCATGTTCCACTTTCTTGTGGAAATTGAATAATCGTACTTAATTGTCCGGCTATATCTTCTGCAACGAGATAAAAAACCCATTCTCCGCCAGGTATATTTCTAAGCGTTACAGACCTCTCCACGCCTTCAAGAACCCCATGGGTAAATCCGTTTTTAAAATCGTCGATATTTTCCGGTGGTGCGGCATCTTTTGAAAAAAGAGTATAATAAAAATTTGTTATGGACTCATTGCCGTCAGGATCATACCCGATCCAATAGAAACTACGCGTAGAAAATGTTTTTACTTTAATTGTATCTACCGGGTTACTACTATATACAAAACTAACATTTGGCGGTGAATTTTTTATCGGGAACAGTGCATAAGCAGGCGTTGGGTCTACCGCTCCGATTGTATCCGTCGGCGCTAAACTATAGAATTTATCTCCCCGCAATGTTTTGAGTAAATCACCGAATTGAGTCTGTATTCCGGGTGTTTTGCCATCAGATAAAATAACGTCCAGACTGTCATATTTTCGATATTCGGTTCCTGTATCAGAAAAGTATTCATCATCCGTTTCGGATATTGTTGGTTCCGGGTAGTCCCATCCGGCCGAATTATCCACAGCTTTTACTTTAAACCAGAAATAATCGACATCCTGCCGAATAGGAATATTAAAAGTATCCGATTCCGAAGTTGTCCAGATGAAAGAGTCCGGATACTCTTCTCCAAAATAACTCCACTGATAAAAATAGCCCATTACTTCTCCGTCAGGATCAATTCCCCACCAGTGGAGATATTGGGTACTGATAGTTGTATCAAGGCCACAGGTATCAGGCTGAATAAATAGTTTGGTGTCAGGTAATCGGTTTGGGTACGGTTCTGAAATGATTCCTTTTTCACAGGACAGATAAAGTGTGCCTGAAGTAAAACATGCCACAATTAATGCAATTATGATTAGATATTTTCTCAATTATTACCTGCTTAATGGAAAATAACGGCGTCCGGGCACCCGGACGCCGTTATTGTTAAATAGTTATTTCAAAAATACCATTTTCTTTGATTTTACGAAATTATCGGAAATAATTCGATAAATATAGATCCCATTCGGGACCATCCGATTATGATTATCCAATCCATTCCAGGTTATTTTGTATGTGCCGCCATTTTGGCTTGTGTTTACAAGTGTCTTAACTTCCTGACCCAGAATATTGAAAACAGTCAAAGTAACAAGACCTTCCTTAGCTATTCCGTACTGAATTGTAGTCGTCGGATTAAACGGATTCGGATAATTCTGATTAAGACTATAAGTCAATGGCAAACCGTTATTGTCATCATCAATTTTAACAGTTACAGTTCCCATATCCGCATTACTTCTAAGCAGGACTTCATATTTGTTATAGGAATAGGTCAGATTTCCGGTAATGAACTCGATTTTATCACCGACAACCGGAGTATAATCATAGGCATCCGAACCACCGATCTGAACGATAAAATCCGCCGCATCCGTTACGGCAAAGTCGCCATACGTTAGTATCTCGGTAACCGTTACATCATTGATTCTAACAAGAACGCCTTCATAAGGTTCGGAACTTGCTGAATCGGCAGCGATATCTGCTGTGGTTACCACTTCTGCAGTAACATTACCGGTCCCAACTTTGTCTACTGATACAACATCAACGATTTCAGTCAAACCATAATACTCTTTTACAGATCCGACAATTTCTACCTTATCGCCAACAGCATATTTATTATAGGTTGAAGTGTAAACCATTACTCCGTTCCAGGCTGCTTCGGGGTGGGCAGAATTATCAAAATCCTGGACATGGAAGGAAGATGTCGTTGTGGCAGTATCAGCCGTAATTGTGCCGGTAAATTGAACCAATTGATCAACATACGGTGAACTGAGTGGATTATCAGTATATTGTATTTCGTAAATGGTCAATTCCTCAGGTCCGCTTATAACAAAAGTATAGACAGAATCAGGTGCAGTTTCCGGATCAAGAGAAGTATTTGCATCGTTATCAGTTGCAGTAATATAAAATTGGATTATGTCTTTGTTAGCAAATGGGCCAATCTCCGCCTCGTAACTCGAACCGGTTGTGTTTACCAGATCAAGAGCGGTATAAGTGCCGCTATTGACTGAGTAAAACACTTTTGCCTCTGTGATAGTGCCGTCATCCATTATTGAAGTAGAGACCGTAATACTATCTTCGGGCTGAGGATTTGCCGGGCTGTAGCCGGTATTGGAGATCAGAGGCGGACCTACCATCACAACAATATCCGAATCATATCTGGGGATGAAATTATAATTTCCCCAGTGATCATAGATTACTCCGGTGACGGATTCAAATAACGTTCCTTCCGGAGGATTTCCCATTGTTACACCATCAGAATATCCGATACTTGTCAGCAATCCGCGCCCCGTTTCATCGTCTAATCTTACTCCAAAATCCGTTACCTCAGCTACAACGACATTGGAGACCCTAATCAGCGCATTTTCCCATTTTTCCGCCTCATAGTTGAGATTAACAAATTCGGGATCATTAAAGTAGACAACGGGATCGGTCGAGGCATTGTAATAGAGGCTATCATTAAAAATATTGGTTTTTACATCGGACGTCTCGACCTTTACATCTACGCCCCATACAATGATTTCTTCTGTAGCATTTAACTCTGTTGTATTTCCACCGGATATATATTCAACTATTTGACCGGTAACGGTTACTGAATCACCCTCATATACTGTCGGCACATTATCGCTAACATCATCATAAATCATTAAACCGCTAAATGGACCGCCGCCGGACTGCTGTATGTAGTATTTTTTTCCGCTGCCTGCATAAAATAGTCCGGATCTCACTGTGATTACTCCAGTTATCGTCACAGTATCACCATTAAATAATGTATAGTCATTTCCAGTTAATACCGAGCTTCTGCGCACCTGCTGAAGTCTCTGTATACGAACGCTTTCGCCGGTTTCTTCGATGTCATAGGCTAATCTCGGTTGGATTTTGGTGTCATTAAAGGAATAGTCCAAAACACCCACAATGCTTTTTACGCTGTCATATTTTGCAGGATCGAAATAGTAATCTACTTTATCGTCAACCCGGCAGGCGCCGCTGCCGTCATTGATCTCCCATTCGCCATGACCAAGATCAGGGTTAGTAATCTCGGCGTTAACCACTTTTACCAAAACACCTTCATAGGCTTCGGCGTTTGCGCCGCCGGTGCCAATCTCGCCGGTTGTTACCAATGTCGGTTCAACAGTTTTCCCACTATCGAGTTTTACAAAGTTAGTTACGTTTTTCAATTCAGTAAGTCCATAATATTCTGCAACTTCTACCGTAATCATAATACTGTCACCATAGGCGGCGTCATTGTTTGGATCGTATACATATACTCCCGACCATGGTCCGGTACCGTCCTGAATATAATACGAACCAAAAGCATAACTTTCCGCGGAAACAACACCAACGACTGTGACAGTTGAATCTTTCAGCCTTGACGCATCGCTGCCAGTGCCTGTTGTATCCTGAATCTCTGCAATGGTCACAAAAGTTTGAGCAAATGCAAAAGACGAAAGGATCAACAAAACAAAACAAAACATTAACATACGTTTCATACGTACCTCCTTTTATTTAATTATCGCAAACTTTCCGATTGTCATATCGTTTGTCTCCAGGTCTTCTACAGAGAATAAATAGAGACCTGCGGCAATCGCCTGGTTATATCTTGTTATTAAATCCCAGGCATGCTCTCCGCCTGAGAATTTCGGACTCTTCCCAAAAACAAGATCATTAAGCAGACGAATATCGGAACCGTCATAGGTATCCGCATCATGCCTAATTATATCTAAAACTTCACCCGAAAGAGTGTAGATACGTATCTCCGCTTTGGGTGGTAAATTTGTAAACCAGATCATCCGGTCTCTCTCACCGAAACCGTCCCAGTCCGCGGTCGCTCGGTAAGGATTCGGATACACTCCAATTTCACGTTTCAGCCCCGGATTTCCGACGGTTCCGGGGATAGCATAAGCTTTAATAGCCGCACTTTCGGCGCTGGGAATTTCTTTCTCGGCATTGCCGTAATCGAAAGCTACGACTGAATACCAATTCCGTCCGGGCCAACCATTCTTCAAATCATAATCCACATATTTATAATGAAATGTTATGGTATCGCCTTCAATAATAAACTCTTTGGTAGTCGGATTTCCATCCTCGTCATATATTCTGATCGGATCCAGACCCGTATTATAGTTGATGAATCCTACCGGCGGTACTTCAAATTCATCAATTATATCATATTGAGCAATTAAGGTTTGCCCTAAACCTACTCCGGTCTTGCGCCCGCTGTAAATACGATACCCTTCGAAATCGATTATTTGTGAAACCGGATCGTAGGCATCGGCATTTAAGGAATCTTCGGGAGCATTATCCCAGTAAATTGTAATTTTTTGATCTCCCGGAACCACATATATATTCGGCGGCGGCGGCGGGCCGGGCAATTCATAGCCAAGATTATAAGCCCGTTGAGCCCAGTTGGCATTTTCGTATAATATACCCCGTCTTTCTTCGGTATCATTCAGGTCGTCAGTAGCCCATAAACCACATACCACAGCAAAGGCAAAATTGATTTTTTCTCCGGGTTCCCAGATCACTTCGCGAAATTGAAGGTCGACACTATTGCCTAAAGGTCCGGCAGTTAATAGCGACATCCAGCTGGCTGATTCCGTGATTGTAGTGTATTCCGAACCGGGATACAGATGCATCCTCTCATATATTTCATTATCTCCGATAGGTGTTAAATGATGATCAACTCCGGAAATCTGACCTCGGTTCCAGGGCCACTGATCATAGTAAACATCAAAATCCTCTGCGCTAACAGCATTTTTTGAACCCAGGTATTTTAATCCGAAATAACTTTGGGCCCAACCCTGATCCCCATCGAGATCGCTCTGGAGTGCCAGTGAAAGGGAATCTACATAATCGTTGCGGTTGTCATACCAGTTCCATCCGCCGCCCGGTTCACAAATGCTTGTAAAATTCATATTCCCAACGGAATTATCAACCCAGATTCCGACATAAGGATTAATAATTTGCTCACCTGAAATATTTTCTATTGTATAATCAAGGATTACAAAGGAATTTGCGTAAGGATAATTCCAGCAATATGTTTCCAGATGAACTTTGACTCCGAGAGGAGTGTGGGGTACCTGTATATCGGTTCCGGGAATTACCTGGGATGTATCGGTAAACTCAGCAATCATATCCTGATGTGATACGGCAGTGCTGTCATAATAGCTGGCTAGTTCCCGGATAACAGGATCTGTTATGGCTTTATTGAAGGTAGATTTTATTTTGATTACATCAGCTGAATCGGCGCTGCTGGTAAATTCTCTCCCTGCGGGTCTGCTCCCGTATTCATCGGAGACAAATCCGTCGATGATGGCAGAAGATACGATCGTTTGGCCGTTTTTTATTCCTCCAACCCAAAGTCCCGCATAAGAAAAATGTTCAATTTGCTCCTGTTTATACTCGGAATATAGTTTGTAACGACAAGACGGCTGAACGCAAGATTGATAGCCTTCTCCTAATATTCCGTAATTGGTAACAGTCATACCAATCTGACCGGCAAATGTGTAGTGTGTAAAATCTCGTATGGCAGGTTTAAAGAGTGGGTTTCGATCCTGTCGGTCAACTTGAGAAAACAGTAAAAAAGGAGTCAAAAATACGAGTACAGTAACCTGTTTTTTCTTTCCAACCATGAAGTTCATATCCTATTAAATTGCCCCCTTAATAAAATAATGGGTATTTAATTTATTCGATAATTTCTATTTTCCAAGTTAAAAAATTATTTTGACCATTGTTAAACATATTTGATTTTCATCGAAGATATTTTTAACCATTCCAGGAGCGCAATATTTAAAAAGAGTTCAGTGCCTGATTATCATAGATCAGCGCATCATAGAGCCGTAGATGATAACCGTCTTTAGGATTGATTAATTTTACCGTAACGACATGATTTCTCTTTTCCAGATTATATTTCCAGCAGATCTCGTTGCGTCTTCGGGTAAAGTCAGTGGGTAATTTTATTGTTTCAATTAATTCATCATCAACATACAGCTCAATCAGATGATCATAATCTCCGCTTCTATTGCCGGAATCTATCGCTGACCGTCCCCTTAGTACAAATCCGACGCCTTCAAATTCAAATGTGTGCTCAGTATTCTCTTTAAATAATTTCTGATTATTTTCTTCAATTTGCAGCTGTTCAACCGGATAATGATTTTTGAATCCTTTTTCATATTGTACAGCTGCGGGTTTTTGGGGTGTCAGATGGATATTGTCACTATCGATTTTACCACCGTTTCGTTCAATGTTTTGCATGGCATGCCGATAGCTGATCTGATAAACATCATTCAATGAAATTGCAGTATACTTAAAATCCCGGTCTTCAACTTTATCAATGCCCATCTTCCAGTAATCGGGAATATTGGAATAGCCGATCATGGTTCCCAAAATTCCGGCGACACTTGCCGGGTTACAATCGGAATCCTGACCGCAGCGGGTACTGATATCAATGGATTCTCCAAAATCACCATTGCCGTACAACATGCCGATAATGATGTAGGCCGCATTGATCTTAGCATCGATATTAAACGGATGAAAAACGCCGGAAGGGCATCCGATATCCGACGACCACTTTTTCTCTACCTCAAACCAGGTTTGCTTCCAGTCCTCCGGATTTTGCCGATGCCAGGCGATTACATCGTTGATACATTGATAAAAATCGCTCTGCACGGGTATGGTTTTCAAAGCTTCTGTAACAATCCATTCAACATTATCGGAAATAAATGCCAATGCATACATGGCGGCCACATACACCCCGCCATACCATCCATCGCCGTAGTTCATTATATGCCCGATTTTATCACAAATCGTGCTGGATGTATTCACCATACCGGGCGACATTAATCCGGCGAAATCGGCTTCAATCTGAAAATCAATATCCTCTGAATGGGGATTGTTTTCCCAGTATCCGGAGGCTGGTGGTGCAATTCCATTTAAAATATTATACCGGGCGGCCTGATTGGCGTGCCACAGCTTGTATTCCGCATTGGCAAAGGCATGGGCATGGGATTCGGCGGGCGCATCCAGTCCCTCTTTTTCAAAAATTTCCACAAAAGTTAAATCCATGTATATATCATCGTATAAACCAGGCACATTGTCAAAGTACCATTGCATCCGATTTTCATCCCAGGGTATAGGAGTATAGTCCTGGATCATGGTCCCGCAAAATTTAAATTCTGTCGGCCCGCCATATGTGCAGCCGATAACCTGTCCGGCCCAGCCGCCCCGAATCTTGTCCCTAAGAACATCTGTGGATATCGCAATTATCTTACTGTAATTAAACGATGAATCAGGTGTTGATTGATTTTTATCTTTATTACACCCCGTTAATACAATACATATAAGAGAAAAAATTGAAATTAATGTGTTCTTCTTCATAATCAATACCTTTGGCGCATACATTTTTGTTTTGAATTATATTTTTTGAAATATTGCAGATCATAGTGTTTTGAATATATCAATCAATCTTTCCACTGTCAAGTGCTAATACATTTTGCATCGTCTTTGATTCTTTTCGCATAAATGTTGAGCCTCTTAATATTACGTTCATACCTTCGTCAGCGACTGTTTTACAGCTGTTCACTTCCAGGTATTTGAAAAACTCTAATTTTGACTGCGATTGCCCGATCATTTTGCCTCAAAGTAGCGGGAGAAGCAGGATTTGCCCTCACTTTAAATCAATATCCAGCCAAATCATACGGTGGTCGGAGGCTTTTTTCGCCAGCGCCGCGCACTCGGCATCCACCGTCATATCCGGCCAATAAACTCCGCCGCTCAATACTTTCAGATCGATACTTGGAAGCAGGTGGTCAATGCGAAGCCCGCGGTTGCCCCATCCTGCAGTACGGCCTTCTCTGTGTTTCGGAGGTCCCGGTTCCAGTCCGTTGAGCGCACCCCGACTCACCAGCAAATTGCCACAATCCTGTATCCGTTCATGCTTCAGCAGGAGATCAATTGAGCGTTCACCCGTATCCAGTCGGTCGCCATGGGGAGCCGCGTTCAGATCGCCTGCGATGATAAAGCTTTCACTCTCCGCCAATCCGCCCCGGGCTCCCTGATCATCTACCATCACGGAATCGTTATTAATGTAATGGACCCACATCCGTATTTCGTCATAGTTGCGGCGGCCGTTGCGGTTTTCTGACCCATCCATACTTGGAGGCGTTGGATGAGACATCAGCATATGAACCGTCTTTTTGCCAATCGTCACCGGAATATCCCAATGGGATTTGCTGGAAAGTCGAAAAATTTCTATTTCATCCGCCGAATACCAGTCGGTTGGAATCAGGTTATCCGGCAGGTCCTTCCAAAGAAACTTCTGAAATGTCCTGATTTTTTCCTCCTGTAGCGGATAGCGTGACATCAGCGCCATCGAATATTGCCCGGGATAAGCGCCATAACCAAAAGAATCACCGCCATGTTCACGCGAGCCGGAATTCTCCGCTGTAGCCAAAATACCGTCGTTGTTCAGATCCTTTCCGGAAAGAAGGCCTGTATTGCAGGACGCCGCAAAAATAAATGGATAGTTAAGCGGATTCTCTCCCTGCTTCAGATATGCGTCGTTGAAGCGGCGGGCGTTCAACGATAGATCGTTCCCATACTGCTGCAGCCCCTCGATATCGTGATCGATCTCGTTGAGCACCAGCACATCGGGATTGATTTTCCGGATGATCTCCGCGGCTGCTTTCAGTTGCTCGTTCTGACCAACTCCATTCGCATCGACGTTTGTCAGTTTTTTTGTTGACATCTCCCAAATGTTAAATAGCGCAAAGCGCACCGAATCCTTCGACCGGCTCTTTTCTGCCGTACATCCATTGACGAATAAAACGGCAAGCAATAAAACCAGGATACGGGAAACGCATACCGACAAATTTTTACAGTCCTTTGTTTTCCATTTTTGATACATGATTAAGCACCATTTCATCAAGTTAATTTCTACTGAATAACATTTGTTCAATTTCTTCACGCTTTGGCGCTGATGGCTGTGCACCTAATTTTGTCACCGACAGGGCGGCCGCGGCGTTGGCGAACCGGATTGCTTCTACCAATGTTTTTCTTTCTGCAAGGGCAACCGCCATACCGGCAATATCGATGGCCGCGACCAGCAAAATGTTTGCAAAATTAAAAATAATTACTCCAAGAAATGCAGACCAAAGCATAGCGCCGCCGGCCTGTCTCAAATCCTCAATGAAACCCCTTCCTGCTGATCCGACGCTCCCCAACGTAAATGCTAATACTAAGGCAAGCAGCAAGACGCCAATGGAATAATCCCAGTAGAAGAGATGAAAACGCCATTCTTTACTGGCAAGTTTCTGTGTGTTGGCCCAGGAACCCCAACACAACATGGTCATAACACACATAACAACTGCCATAACATAAGAATTGATAATAAGCATGATATTCTCCCTATAAAATTATAGTTCGACCATTGTTAAACATATTTGATTTTCATTAAAGAAATTCTTAACGACACTTTTCAAATGAATAAAAAACCTCACAATTTTATAACAATCTCAGAATCGCCGGATTCAAACAGCCGATTTACTTGATAAGCACAAACTTTTTCACGTCAAAAAAAGCGCCGGCTTGAATTTGATAAAAATAGAGTCCTGAAGGAAAGTTAGAAGCGTCCCATTGAACGGAATAGTATCCTGGATTTTGTTGCTCATTTATTAATGTCCGTATTACTCGTCCATTGATATCATATATTGATAGTTTTACATTTGACTCGCCGGGAATATCATAACGAAAAACCGTAGTCGGGTTGAACGGATTCGGATAGTTTTGTCTGAGCGCAAATTCTGAAGGAATATCGCTATCTGAATTTAACAATCCGGTTTCTATAAAACTAAAGTCAAAACTATCGTTCCAGTAGTGCTGATCATTGCTGAAAATTGGAATCTGTACGCTGGTATTGTTCGGTGGATCTTGTGTAATAAAATTGTATAATGAATAACTCTGGGCAACTTGACCGGGACCGATATCTCCGAAATATCTGTAATTATCCTCAATCGTAATGCTGGTATCGCTCAGCGTTAATTCGGCATTCACATTGTAGGCAGTTGCCACGGAACCCGCGTTTCGCAATTTCATCCGTATACGGTAAAGGTCGCCAACTTGCTGTACGATGACCATGTTGTCGTAGATAATTGGTCCGACCGTGGTGAAACAAGCGGCGTTCTTCAGTTCATGATAAAAACCGGAATCCGGCGAAGAGCTAGTTATGTGTACACGGTAATATCTTTCTCCAGAGGGTACAGACCAATAGGCTCCATAAATTTTATCACCGGCAGTGTTATCATCATGAACGCCGTCATCGAACATAAGGATGCTATCGACAAAGCTTTTATCAAAACTTTCAATCACAGATTTTACCTGGATACTCTGGCTGCTTGGATTGATTATTTTAGTCAATACGTGCAGCGTGTCGATTCCCGGAGCAAGATAGCTTTCATTTATTGCACAATCTTCTGCAAAGGGATTGGAAAATAAACTGACCGTTACCGATTGCGAAAAGGAAGGCTGGATATCAACCGCTACATAGCAGATTGTTATCACGTTCGTGCTGTCGATTTGCACGAGTTTACCCCCCGTTACCCCAATGCTGTTGTCGCTTTTCGGCATATTGAAGCGCAGAAGGGCGTGTTCAAATTGCTCGTTAAGGGAGTTATTTATCTCAGCAGTTACCGAACTATGTGTTCCATCATTCGCAGGCTGGAACTCAACACTAAGACTGTCTCCATCCCCCCCGGCAGAAATTGTTTGTGAAGGTTGCAGAACTCCATTTGACACTCGAATTAGGCGATATGACCGGTTACCATCACAGACGGCGCGAGTACTGATATTATATGGAGGACCGCCATCCAGATCGCCGGCGTCTTGATGGGTATGTCCCCAAAGCGCCATCTCTACTCCAAGTGCGTTAAGATCCAGTTCCTTTTTAAAATCAATATGATAGAACAGAACCTGAGAAATGCTTCCTGGCGCTGCGGCAAGATTGTCATTAAGCCATTGAATCTGACCCGATGTAAAACTCGTTCCACCATATATTTCATCCCGCCATCTGTCATAATTATCATAAGCCTCAAGTCCGATATAATGGACGGGACCGTAATCAAAATTGTAGTTTTGGGTAAACCAGGGCGCTCCGGAAGGTGGATCATTCAGTCGTTTCCACCCGAAAAACTGCCACCAGGTGCGACGGGCCGTACCGTCCGGCGGTGGCGTATCGTCCCAACCACCAAGATCATGGTTTCCCGATGTCAGATATAATGGTACATTAAATTCTGTCAATATACGTTGAGCGCGGGTGAAATACCTGTGATGTTGATGTTCTTCCAGTTCTCCTTCGTTGAGTAAATCACCGGTGAGCAGTACGAATTCCGGATTGATGATATTGATATCGTTAATCACTTCACGCAGATCAACCATCTCGGAGCTGTCCTTTTCAAAGCCGGCATCACGGTAGTACAGATGAGTCGGCAGGTGCGGATCAGTGATATGGATAAAATAATAGTCGTCTTTATACTCCTGAATTACAGAAACGGCGTTACGAGAAATATCTTCAATTCCACCATCTACCGTAACTTTCAGATCATATAATTCATAGAATGGTACATCGGGTATTTTTACCAAAATAGTCCACCAGAGAGTGCCCGGATCATATGCGGTGCTCTGTATTTCCAGCGGAATCTGTAACTGTCCCCGGAGTAGTTCTACCGTCCAGACCGATGTTGTCGGGTCGGCGTCACATTCTATCGGCAAAACATCACCTGGTATTACAAGAGCAGGAATAGTTTGGATTGGACGCTGAATCACCGTCAGGGTATCCCCAATCGGAATCGGTGCAGTTTCAAAGATATCCTGCAGATAACGGGGCTCCAATTTATAATTATCATCACTGTAATTTACTATCCCCATGATTGAAGTTACGGGCGACCCGGAGGATGGAACCTCATAAATTAAACTGTCTGCGTCATCGCCAACACGACAAGCGCCGCTTCCGTCGTCTATCAGCCATTCGCCATTGCCTAAATTAGGATCAGAGACAAACACATTACTTACCTGGACCAGGACGCTTTCGTAAATTTCCGCTTTCATAGATCCTTTTGAGATGTCACCGGAGTTAATTGTCACTGCTGGCGGTAGCGGATTATTATGACTTAAGATTTCACCGCTTTCAATAACAATACCGGTCAAGCCGTTATCTTCAAAAACCTTGCCACATACTCGAACTTCATCTCCCTCATTCGCATGGAATGTGGCAGTGCTGTCCCACAGTAAAATACCGCTCCAGGGTCCGCCGCTTGGATCGGCGATAAAAGTTCGCTGGGGATGATAGATTCCGGTTGCTGCTGTGACAGTTCCACTTGTGCTTACGTTTTGTCCATTTAGTGAAATATTCTGTTGAATAGTGTAGATATTGGTTGCCGAAGTAGTATCATTATCAACAATATCCGATTGATAGCGGGGTTCAAGTTTGAAATTATCGTAGCTGTAATTTAAAACCCCTGTTATTGAAGATATTACTGTTCCAATTACCGGCACTTCATAAAACAGGTAGTCCGCATCGTCATCAATTCGGCAGGCTCCGCTTCCGTCATCCACAAGCCATTCGCCATATCCAAGATCATTATTGATCACTGATACACTATCAATTTGAATTAGTACGCCCTCATAAGACTCGGCTGTTGGTGATCCCGTGGCAATATCCATCGTTTTCACTTTCTCAACATCTGGTAAAGGATAACTGCCAAAAAATATAGAATAGCTGCTTAACTGAATTTCGGTCATTCCGGAACGTTCTGCCACAAGTCCTATAACCCGGACTTTTTTTCCTTCTTCGACAAAAAAAGTTGCTGCATCGTCCCATATCGCAACGCCGCTCCAGGGTCCGCCGTTTGGATCGGCGATAAATGTTAGTTCCGGTTCAAAGATACCCGTAGAAACCGTGACAACACCGATCACCATTACTTCTTTACCAATTAATGTCGGATCCTGCTGGACGTTATATATATTCGTTGAAACCTGTGCAATAAGATGGGTTGCCAATAGGATTATTGATAGAATTAATATTTTGGTTTTCATTTTTGGCCTTCTTTTCAAATCGCAAGCAACGCTATGGTGTAATAACGTTTAGGCTTTACTATTTTTTCTTTTTTCTATAAACTTTCCTATTAACAAATATTGCAGTTCAAGTTATAAATAAAAAACAGTGAAATCCATATCATTTATAAAACTATATGATATTCTGGTTTTGATTATTATTTGCTATCGGCCTAGCATTTTTTACTGATGAATGGAGTTGAGGAAAAAGAGTTTTCTTACTTTTGTGATTCGATCCACTCCTTAATCACGTCACCATGACATGCTTTTGGTTTACAATAACATCCAAGTCGCTTGCCCTTTAATGCGAGAACTGCTTTTCTAAACTCGGGATCACTATTTAGTTTCCTGTAAAAATCCTGTTTGAATTTTTCAATACATTCTTTGCGGGTATGATATTCACGACATATGTCACACCATCCGATGGGATGAGGGTTTCCTAACCAGCCTTCTTCACCGGGCTTAACTCCCTCGGTAAGTATATTCGTGCGTTGTTTGGTACCCCGTCCGATGTACACGTCGTAAGAATCTTTATTCAAATTAACGACCGTTGTTTTCACATCAGATTCATGTTTCTCTTGAGTATCTTTTTTCATACACCCGGCAATTGTGACAAGTAAAATTAAGTTAAAAATTATTACATTTTTCATTATTTATATCAGTCCTAAATCATTTCCGCGATTTATGATCCAAATACAAATCCAGAGGATTATCGGCTGTTGTGTTTACTGATTTTATCCAATCAATGACCGGCTGACGGTAATTTATCGAAGTATTTTCAGGATCGGGATCGTATTTATGAAAAGGCGTATCTTCTCTGCTGTATAGATAATCAATAGTTAATACACGATAAATCGAATCCGGATGAATCGAAGTCCCGTCACTTAACAAACGATTTGTTTTACTCGCAATCCCACCGACGAGAAAACGGCCCATACAATCGATCAATTCGCTCCCCGTCAGATCCAGTTCAACAATATTATTCTCAAAAGGCAGTACCCCGATAATGTCTTCCAGTGTAATTTCTCCTTTGAGAATACTTTGCCGGATACCGCCTGAATTGGTCATCGATACGTCGGCAGAAGGAAACATCTCCAGCCAGGAGTCCATAATCATATTGCGCATTGCGTCGGAGCTTTGGTTAATATCCTGATTCACGTAACCAATTACCTGAGATAATGAAGAGTCAACTTTACTTCGCCAATACGAGATTATAGATACAATTTCCGGATCGAGTGTACCCCCTTCATTTTTAAGGAGTTCCTGGGTAAGTTTTATTACTGTGTCTGCAACTGTATCAAATAACACTTCAATTTTACCATAATGCGACATGCGTCCACCAGCTTCGATGATTGCTACACCATCAATCATCTCATTTACCCGCTGGTGTGAATGTCCACCCCCAATAATTGAAATCCCCAATTCCTTCGCAACGGGTACAAGTTCTTCCATTTCAAGTTGACCGAAATGCCCGGCTACAACGAGTAATTCCGCCCCATCTTCTTTAACCTGTGGGACATATTCGTACAACGCATCGGCATAGGGAATGAAGTCATAATCTTCCACATTATCCGGGAACGTACTGGTCGGAGTATCCGTTGTCGTTAATCCGATTATGCCAACCTTTATTCCATTCACTTCCCTAATTATGTACGGCGTCGCAAAATCCGCCTGTGCGCCGGTCTCTTTATCTTTAATATTGGCGGAAAGTAAGGGAAATTCTGCTTGCGCTATTCTCTCTTTTAACCCTTCAATTTTCCAGTCAAACTCATGATTGCCGATGGTGGCGGCGTCGTAGCCCATGGCGTTCAAAACCTCAGTCATTGATTCCCCGCGAGTCCAGGTAGAAATTGCCGGTCCCGTCCACAAATCTCCCCCGCTTAAAACTAAATACGGTCCGTCTTCCGTATATCCATCTTTTTCCTTCCATAAACCCATCAATCCCGCCGCACCGCCGCTCCGCTTGGTGGCTTCCATCCAGCCATGTTCATCATTCGTATAAAGAATTGTCAATCGCGCCGTCGGATCTGGTTTAACGGTAACGTTTGTGCATGATACACAAAATACCGTATTGAGAAAAATAAAACACGATAATGCTTTGATATAGATTTTTTTGGATGTCAACATTTTTATCTCCTTACTTAATCTTGTATATTTTTATTCAGTTTTATGGAATCGCACAATTTGCTGTTTCAAAGTACCATCGGGTAAAACATCGCATATTATGTAATGGTACACATTACCCGCCGGACCAAATCGGTCATGTAAACCGGCGCCGCCACCGCCGCTGACCGTATAATCTATACCATTATATGTTGCTGTCGAATAAGCGTGAATGTGCCCGAAAAAGACATGATCAACTTTATATTTACTCATCAGATCACCAAATGCTTTTGAATGTTTTTTATCCATGACATGATATAGCCACTTCTCAACATTTCCAAAGGGGCTGTGTGCCACTACAATTTTATGAAAGTTCTCGGGGGCCTCCGATAAGACCGAATCAAGCCAGTCGATTGTTTCT
>DPVY01000080.1 GCA_003527965.1 Fidelibacterota bacterium | reverse complement strand
CCGGATCGGGCTAAAAGTCAAGAACCGGAAAAAATCCGAATTCTTTTAGATACGGACGCCAATAATGAATTGGATGACCAGCATGCCATGGCCTATATGTTGTTCAATAGTCATATTTTTGATGTGGAAGGGATCACCGTCAATCGAACCCATAACGGTGGTGAAATAGAAAAGCATTATGAAGAAGCCGAAAGAGTGGTAAAACTCTGTAGCCTGGATAAAAGAATCAAAATATTCCGCGGTGCCTCCGGCAAATATGAGGAAATCAAAGATGATGTGAAAAATCCGGAATTTGATGGCTCTGATGCTGTGAATTTTATCATTGAAAGAGCCCATGCAAAGGATAAAAGAAAATTGGTCTTAATACCGGTAGGCAAACTTACAAATATTGCCCTTGCTCTGAAAAAAGACCCAACAATTATTCCAAAGGTTCGCATTGTATGGCTGGGAACAAACTATCCTGAGCCAGGTGAGTATAATTTTGTCAACGATACTCTAGCTATAAAACCAATTCTTGAATCGAATGTCGAATTTGAAATGGTGATGGTGCGTTATCATAAAGAGACCGGGACAGACGCAGTGAAAGCTTATTTGAAGGATATCCGGGAAATCATGCCGGGAAAAGGGCCTGAAATCGCCGAACCGGTAATCGGCCGACATGGCGGATCGTTTACCAATTTTGGTGATTACTCGGTAAGTCTATTTAAGAATTTCCGGGAAGATGCCACGACGAGACCGTTATTCGATATGGCTGCTGTGGCGATCGTAAAGAATCCAGCCTGGGCCGACCGCGTCGAGATGCCGGCGCCCAAATTTGAAAATGACCAATGGATCAATCAGCCCGATAATCCACGTAAAATCGTGATCTGGGAAAACTTTGATAAGGGCGCCATTATGGCCGATTTCTATAGCATCATGGAGAACTACCATTTACCCAAATAGAAAGTCCGAAATTTGAGAAAGCAAGTAAAAATGAAAATGGATAAACCTTTTATAAATAGTTTCATGAGTCTTTTCCTTGTACTTTTCCTAATTGTGCCGGTGCAAATGATTGCCCAGGATCAACAACCGAAGAAAATAATCTATGAGACAAACATGTGCCTGGCGGTGGATGATGTGGGCGGGCTGGCAATGATTCACGCCCTCCAGAACAGGGGAGAGGCTGAGCTTCTGGCGGTCTGTTTGAATGAAGTGCATCCAAGCGGTGTGGCCGCTATCGACGCGATCAACACCTGGTATGGAAGGGGCGATATTCTTGTAGGCGTCTTTAGGGGTTCTTTTCCAGATCCGGATACTTCTGCATATCTGGATGACCTGACCAAATTCCCCCATAATCTTAATGATAAAAGTGCATTAAACGCGTTGAAGGTTTATCGAAAAGTTTTGGCAAAGCAACCGGACAACTCCGTGACAATTATCAGTGTCGGTTTTATGAACAACCTGGATGTTTTGCTGAAAAAAGAGCCGGCCCTGGTTGCTAAAAAGGTTAAAGAACTTGTGATCATGGGCGCGCACAATGGTGATGACCACAATCTGGGGTTTCACAATACCGCAAAGGCTGCCCAAAATGTTCTGGAAAATTGGCCATCTCCGCTGGTCTTTCATCATCTGGGTGGTGATGTTTTAACCGGCCTCGGTTTAAAGGAAACACCGGCAGGAAATCCTGTGCGCGAGGCTTACTACAAATACTTAGGCTCCAAATTTCAAGAACTGCCCAGCCATGATCAGATAACAGTCTTGTATGGTGTCCGGGGAGACTGCAACTATTTCTCAAAAACCAGTAGTGGTACAGGGTCCATACCGAGTGGATTTAAATGGGATATGAAAACCCGAAATGATTCAGTTCTGCAATACCTTCTACCGGCAAAAGCGTATGCCATTATTATTGAGGATCTGATGTTGGAAGCTCCTAAGAAATAGTTATAATCCGCTATATTAAATATGTAAAGCAGGGAAAAATGAAAAGCCATAAACCTTCTATGAAAACAATATTTAATTTATTTTTACTTGCCATCTTGGTGCCAACTCTAATGATTGCCCAGGATAAACAAGCTAAGAAAATAATCTATGAGACGAACATGTGCGCGACTGTGGATGATGTGGGCGCTCTGGCCATGATTCACGGCCTTCAGAACAGAGGTGAGACTGAGCTTCTGGCGGTCTGTTTAAATGCAACAGGGGATCCTGACGGCGCAGCTGCTATCGATGCCATCAACACATGGTATGGTCGGGGCGACATTCCCGTGGGTATCTGGAAGGGTCCTTATCCAGATCCGGACACTTCTAAATATATGCATGTCCTGACCCTGTTCCCTCACGACGTTGATAGTAAAAGTGCACCAAGCGCTCTGGAGACTTATCGAACAGTTTTGGCAAAACAACCGAACAAATCTGTGACGATCATCAGCACCGGTTTTCTCCAAAACCTGGACGAACTGTTGAGAAACGAGCCGGGTCTGGTCGAATCAAAAGTAAAAGAACTGGTGATCATGGGCGCCTACCAAAATGACCCCGAGCATTTCTTTTTGCACAATACGGAAAAAGCAGCCCAAAATGTTATAAAAAATTGGCCAACTCCGCTTGTGTTTCATCTTCTGGGTGAGGGAATTATGACCGGTTCCGGATTAAAGGGTACGCCTGTAGGGAATCCCGTGCGGATGGCCTACTACCTGCAACTCGGCCCCGAATTCCCTGATAACGCCAGTTGGGATCAGATGACAGTCCTGTATGCCGTGAGGGGAGCCTCCGGTTACTTCAAACAAAACACTACTGGTAAGGGAAAGTTATTGAATGGATATAAATGGGATCTGCAAAAAAGAAAAGATTCATACCTGGAATTACTTTTACCGGAAGCATCTTATGCCAAGATTATTAATGATCTGATGTTGGAACCTCCTAAGAATTAGTTTTAATACGTTAGTAATGAGCTTGCACTATATGCTGTACCAAATTATAGGAACTATAAAAAATGAAAAGCAATAAACTTCTGGTGTCGACACTAACACTTTATCTGATTATCATTCTGGTGCCAACCCTGATGATTGCTCAGGATAAACAACCGAAGAAAGTCATCTATGATACTGACATGTGCCTCGATGTGGATGATGTTGGTGCGCTCGCTCTATTACATGCCCTGGAAAACAAAGGTGAATCGGAACTTCTGGCCGTCATTTTCAATGAAGTTCATCCCAGCGGGGCTCCTGCTATTGATGCTATCAACACCTGGTATGGTCGCGGCGACATCCCTGTTGGTATCTATAAGGATAGTTTCAGTAAGCCCGACAAATCACCTTATTTAGACGCAGTAGCGAAATTTCCCCATGATATAGAAGCAGGCGATACACCAAGTGCTCTCGATGTTTATCGCAAGGCTTTAAGCGATCAGCCTGATGGTTCGGTAACTATAATTAGTGTTGGTTTTCTAAATAACCTTGACGATCTGCTAATTGCGGAACCGAAATTGGTAGCTAAAAAGGTAAAAGAACTGGTGGTCATGGCTGGACTCAATAATGATGGATTCAACTTAACTCGTCATAACTTAGTAGAAGTCTCACAAAGTGTTATTGAGAACTGGCCGACTCCTTTGGTAATCAGTCACAACGGGGGGAGTATTCATACTGGTGCAATATTGAAGGATGCTCCTAAAGCAAATCCTGTTCGTGAAGGGTTCTATAAATTCTTCGACAATTCATTCAAAGGGCGTTCCAGCTGGGATGAGCTGGCCGTCTTGTATGGAGTACGTGGTGTTTGGACAGTCTTTGAGGAAATAACCGAAGGTACGGGTTCTCTGCCCAATGGTTTTGTTTGGAAGATGAAGCCCGGTTATCGGTCCCATCTTGAACATAAGATTTCTGATGCTGCGTTTGTAGAGATTATCGACGACTTGATGATGATGCCGCCAGCAAAAGTAAAAGGAACTGTTGCGAAAAAAGTTATCTACGATACGGATATGTGCGCGGACGTTGATGATGTCGGTGCTTTGGCCATGTTGCATGCAATGGCGAATAACAATGAAGTCGACATACTGGCGGTCTGTTTTAATGAAGTTCATCCCTATGGAGCCCCCGCTATCGATGCCATCAATACATGGTACGGACGCGGTGATATCCCCGTTGGTATTTTCAAGGGTGTACTGGAAAACCCGCACGATTCCCGTTATCTGGAATCGGTTGCCCAATTTCCTCACGATCTGGATAGTGCAACTGCCCAGAGTACTCTCGAAGTGTATCAGGAGGTTTTACGAGATCAGCCGGATGGCTCAGTCACCATAATCAGCGTTGGATTTGTCAATAACCTGGCTGAACTGTTGAGAACCGATCCTGAGCTCGTGAAAGCAAAGGTAAAAGAACTGGTTCTGATGGCCGGGACAACCGATGGCGGTGGTTTTAATATGAACCAGCATAACCTGAGTTCCGTATCAGAGTATGTTATCAGAGAGTGGCCGACACCAATCGTATTCACCGATCCCGGCGGCACAATTTATACCGGGCCCGGTTTAAAAGATACTCCTGTTGACAATCCTGTGCGGGAGGCCTATTACAAATATTTTCACAACGATTTTAAAAATCGTCCCAGCTGGGATCAGATAACCGTGTTGTACGGAGTGCGCGGCTTAGCGGACTATTTTAGCATGGGGACCACAGGTACGGGACATCTGCAGAATGGTTTCGTGTACCAGATAAAATCCGGACATCGCACCTTTGTGAAACCACTTCTTACCGACGAGGCGTATGCCAAAATTATTCAGGATTTGATGTTAGTGCCACCTTTGGAATAATTAGAAGTACAAGATGAGAAAGTATGATGAAATTCAATTCAATAAGATGACCGTAAATAAAAAGGATATTCAGGTTTTGAAAAAATCGATCGCGTGTTTCAGTCTTGTTATGGCAATCCTGGTTCTGAATCAGCTTAGCGCTCAAACCGTTATCGTTAAGGAGCGGAATTCTGATGTACAATTATGGATCGAAGCCGAAGCGGGAGACATCCATGCTCCGATGATGGTTCACGACACTGAAGCAGCCTCCGGCGGACAGTACATCGAAGTACGCGGTGGCAACAACAATATCAAAGACGCTCCCAAGGACGGGCATACGATTTATCAATTTTCGCTGGAGACGGCCGGGACTTATAAAATCTGGGGCCGTGTGAAAATCGATATGTCGGATGAAGATGCCTTCTGGGTAAAAATGGATGATGAGAACTGGGTCAAATGGAAAGGTATCGAGGTTGGTTGTATATGGCATTGGGATGAAGTCCATGATAACCTGAAAAACAATCAGGTGGTGACCTATGACCTTGATGCCGGAATGCATACGCTCGTGCTTACCTACGGTATGGATCAAACAAGGCTGGATAAACTTTTGATTACAAATGATCTGGAATCCGTTCCAATGGAAATGGGACCTCGCACAGCCGCCATTTTCGGCATCAGTTCCGCGACGCCGATAGTTGATGAGACGCTGGATTTTGATGGATCTGAATCCTTTAGTACCGAAGGGATTGTTACCAACTACATGTGGGATTTTGGCGATGGCCGAACGGGCAGTGGTCAGTCGGTGCAGCATGCGTTTGATAAAGTCGGTAAATATACTGTAAAATTGATCGTAAGCGATGACAAAGGATTAACCGGCCGGCTGACAAAGACCGTGACCGTCTACACCGAAGATCCGATTGCCCGTTTTGTCTATTCTCCCGATCGATCTCAAGCAGGTGAGATGATCACTTTCGACGCCAGTCCATCATTCGATCCGGGTGGAAAGATTATCAAATACAGATGGGATTTCGGTGATGGTTCCAAGGGAAAAGGAGCTATTGTAAAACACGCCTACGCATCTGCCGGTGAATATCAAGCAACACTTCGCGTTACTGACCGGGATAGAAATACGGTCAACCTGACACGACTGATAACCGTCATTAACGGCGTACCGAAAAAGATCATTTATGAAACAGATATGTGTCTCGATGTGGATGATGTCGGTGGCCTGGCGATGCTGCATGGCCTAGCAAATAATGATGAAGTGGAACTCCTGGCGGTGTGCTTTAATGAAGTTCACCCCAGTGGCGCCGCTGCTATCGATGCCATTAATACCTGGTATGGACGCGGTGATATTCCGGTAGGTATATATAAAAAGGATCTCGCTGATCCGGATAAATCCGAATATCTGGATGTCGTTGCAAATTTTCCTCATGATCTTGATAGCGAAAATGCGCCGAGCGCAGTGGATGTTTACCGGGAGGTACTATCCAAACAAGCGGATAAATCGGTAACAATTGTAAGTGTCGGGTTCATCGTTAATCTTTATGATATTTTAAAGGAGGAACCGGATCTGGTTGCCCAAAAAGTGGCTGAACTGGTAATCATGGGCGGCCCTGGCGGTGATGGTTTTAATCTTGCCCGACATAATACAAGAGCGTTCACAGAGTATGTTCTCAGAAACTGGCCGTCACCGATTGTTTTTAGTGGAGCGGGTACCGGTATTTTTACCGGAGAAGGCCTGGAAAATTCGCCGCTGGAGAATCCCATACGGGAGGCCTATTACCAATTTTTCAATTCCAATTTTTGCGGACGCCACAGCTGGGATCAAATGACCATTTTGTATGGCGTAAGAGGAATATCCGATTACTTCACTGAGCTTGAAGATGTTGATAGATGGCAGTTAGAACCAGGACAGCGTTCATCAATTCATATCAAATTGACGAGAGATGACTATGCCCGGATTATCGAGGACCTGATGATGAAAGCTCCCTTGAACCGATGATTGGGGACGGATAGTACGGAAGAATAAATGAAAAACTGTAAAACACTTCAAGAAGCAATACTACATCTGCTGATCGCTATGCTCCTGCTGATTCCGGTTCAAGTGATCGCCCAGGACATACAACCGAAGAAAATTATCTACGAGACCGATATGTGTGCCGATGTGGATGACGCCGGAGGACTGGCGATTCTGCATGCCTTAGCCAACAACGGCGAGGCTGAGATCCTGGCAGTCTGTTTTAATGAAGTCCACTCCTATGGGGCACCGGCGATCGATGCCATCAATACCTGGTATG
>DPVY01000081.1 GCA_003527965.1 Fidelibacterota bacterium | reverse complement strand
TTGGCATCTGTATCCATCCCGTTATATGCATAGCCCATGCCTAATGTCGTATCACATCCGCAGAGATCGTCGCTGGCTTCGCCCAAATCCGGATCGCACCATTGTGCAACATAGGTTTCTTCAATATCTTTACCGGATTTGTTGATAATTTTGTATTGCTTAAAAATTATCTGCCCGAGTCGAGCGTTTGGCTGCGCATAAGCCCAGGCTGTAACCTGAAGTTCTATTCCTATCGGCTCAGACCCGTAAAAACCCAGGGCATTCGTTCTGTCAAGGTCGTTACAGACAAACCAAACAACCTGGTCAGCGTCGGCGTAGCCGGCTTGATCAACATCCGGATCATATTCGCCGTCGCCATCAATATCGATAAAAGGCGCGCCTAAATCAGCCGGCCATTCATTCCAGTCGGTTTCATACTGTGCAATAATTTCAGCGGTCATTGCTTCTGTAACGTCTGCGGCTTTAACCATATTGGCTTCCGCCGCTTCCTGCACAACCATTGCGTGAGTCAATGTCTTATAATCCGGGCGAATCCGATAGATTCTGGCCCGCGGATCTGAAGGACTGGCGGCAGTCCCATCGGCGTTAATCCATCCCGGCGTCGTTCCGACATTATAGGTTTGACCTCCGACGCGTATTTCATAATTACCATCGCCAGTAGGAACTTTACCGCCCCAGACAAATCCATCCTGAAAGATGGCACCGGCGGTTCCGCGCGGATAGATACCGCCGGAATTACCATTCGGATTTATTCCCGACATCCCATTATAATTCATCCAATAACTCCAATTTGAGATATTGGACAGGGTGCGTGTTATCTGACCACTTGTTATTTTAGATAGGGAGAGAGCCGGCGCTGGGACAACGCTTTTCTCCTGCTCCGCCATCAAACTCGTTGCAAATAGCAGTGCACCGATAAGCGAAATATTAAAAACAATTTTTGTGAATTTCATTTTATTTCCTCCTTGAGTCTACGCATTCTGCAAATATTACCTTTATACGTCAAAAACTGAGCTTTATGCCAAAGAATATTTGGCGAGGATTACCATACAGCTCCCTGCCAATATTATCCCAATAAGCCTGACCATTTGTCAGGTTTATGGCATTATACAAATCGCTGTACTCTTGCCCACCATTTGTAGCAATTGTTGTAGCTGAATATTTTGGCTGACTCAAGAATCCATCATCTTCTGCGCTTCCGGTTTTTTCATAAACATTAACTACATTTTTACGATTAAACAGGTTGTTGACTAAAACATAAGCCGTCAATCTTACATTCATAACTTCGAATGTTTTATCCAACCGTAAATCTGTGTAGAATGTCCAGGGCGTCGTAGATGAACCAATGGGCTCTGCAGCCAGACGATCACGGGTATCTTGCATATAGTCAATCCCGGCAGTATAAGGATCAGTTTGACCACCAATATTTACATTAACATGGGTATAAGGATGACCGCTGGAAAATTTAAATAACAAGTTGAGCCCGGACTGTGAAAGCAGTGCGCCACCATCATTTTTACCAAAGCGGTAATCCAAATTAATGGAGCCGGTGTGCGTAGCGGAATAATCCAGAGGATTAATTGTAGTCGGCATCTGAGCATTGAAATACAACGCTCCCTGAGCAGAGTGGCTATTGGACTGGGTACCCTCGGCCTTGGTTAAAGTATAGTTGACCTGGGTCGCCAGCCTGTTCATTCTTCGCAGCGTTAAACGAAACTCCATACCTTTAGTGGTTGCAAAGTCGCCGTTAGTAAAGCGTTCATAATTCCCCGGTATTGCCGCGGTAGGGTCAATTCTCTGGTTGATGATCTGCACTAAACCCCTGATGTTTTTATAAAATGCGGTGACATCAAATGCCGCATTCTCGGCAATCTGTTGCCTGAATCCAACTTCATAAGAAGTTGTTTTCAAAGGATCAAGTCCAAATCCGACCGGATTAATAAAGTAGTACCCCTGGCGGACAATCTGCCGCGCTAAAGTGAAATTGCTGAAATATACATTATTCAAACTTGGCATTTGCACAAATTTACCATACTGCATATAAAAAGCTGTCCTGTCGGTTACCGGGAAGGATAGTCCTATACGGGGACTTATGATCACTTCCGGATCTTTATCTTTCCAGGCGGTTTCGGCAAGCATGCTGGCATCCTTATCAACTTCCGGATCTGCCGGGTTTTTCAGCTCTTTATCATCGGAATCAAAATAATCTAAACGTACACCGAGATTAATAACCAGATCATCGTATTCAATCTTATCCATTAAATACGCCGAAGCCTGCATCGGTTTTTTGGGAGCGTCGACATAACCCAGACTCTTTCCGTTTTCGTCTTTGTACCGAACTATATCATCTGTTTCATTTCCATAGATATCAAAGCCGTAAGCGTCAACTCCACCATTTAGCATCCAGATATCGGCGGGCACAGCATCAATAGTTCCATAGGTCGTAAAGGAATATTGACCGTTCGGCGCCGTATAAATCATTACGCTGGGAGCTATATCGAAGTAACGAATAGTATAACCCCTGAAGTCCACACCTGTCTGAATTAGATGATTTTTCCCATACTGAGTTGTAAAATCGGCGGCAAGCCCGATATATTCCTGGTTCTCATCACGATACAAATTAAGAGGAGTACCCCTTCTTTCAACAGGAAATCCGTTTATTCTGTAATCATACTGAGGACGCCAGGCATTTCTGTAAAGGACGTCTCCATTCGTATAGTCCGCTACAGCAGTACTATCATAGTATTTTTCCCAATCATTACCAAACCAGCTATCACCAAGTTCTCTTTGATAGTGATAATAACTTCCCTTTATGTTCAAATAGGTATTAGACGAAAATACTTTTGTAGCTTTGGCTGTCAGCAGCATTGTTGAAGCTTCATAATACTGAGCCCTGTCATTAATAGTGTTCAGCATCGGTGCTTTGAATCGGTCATATTTGCTACCGGTAAACAGACCGCTAATATTCAGGCGAATCGGAAGATCTAATGTAAGAGTACCATTGATTTTGTAGAAATTATTAGCCCGATTGGGTGTAAAACCGTCAGGATATATCAATGAAATGGTATCATGCACTGAATTCTCCGGATTAGTATCCACCAAATCCTTAAAATTATATCCTTTACTAAAACGAAGTTCTGAATCATCCTGGTTATTATATTCTCCCGCAAGGAAAAACCGGGCTTTTTCAGAAAGTAACGGCCCACTGACAGTTCCTACCAGTAAATTATGACCATAGGTGTAGGTATCTAAAAACTTTTTCCCATCGCTGGGGTCCCCAAACCCATCAGCCCGGAAATCAAAAGAACCAGACAGTGCGAACCCACCTGTTTTTAATTCTGTCTTTACGACACCGGCATTTGCACCACCTATATCAGCAGAATAACCACCCGCCAATACCTGGATTTCTTCTATAGCCTCCTGAATCGGAGTTAAAGCATTCCGATTTGTAACCGGATTCATAGTTGAAACCCCGTTAACAAAATAGCCTACTTCTCCATCTCTACCACCCCGGATGTGAACATTACCATCCTGGACAATAACACCTGCCATTGTTGAAATGACATTTTGGGTTCCTCGAATAGGAATATTCTCCAGATCTTCAGATGTTGTAATGGAAATACTGGAGGTGGCGTTTTTCTCAAAGAGACTCCTCTTAGCGGTCACTAAGACTGATTCACCCTTAAGAATTTCTCGCTCTAATTCAAAATTCAATTCGGTCGTCAAGTCCATGGAAACTCTGACACCCTGAACTATTGTGACCTTATACCCGATGTAACTGGCGCGAATAGTATACGAACCAGCCGGGATATTTAAAATCGCATAATATCCCGTGGCGTCGGTTGCAGCCCCAATCGTGGTACCGTCTATTAAAATGTTTACTCCGGCAAGGGGTTCCTCCGTTTTCTGGTCTACCACTATTCCGGAAATTTTTCCAACACTCCCCGCAAACAAAAAAGTTACAGAGAGCAAAAACACAAGCAGACAAATCCATGTGCTTCGCATCATACTAACCCTCCTTAAATTGACATTAATTGTAATATTTAGTACAAACCCACACTGTAAAGTAAATCTACACGATTTACTATTCCTTTGTCAAGCTTTTTTTACGAGGAACGGTTTATTTTTTTAAGTGTTTTTCCAGAACTTCATCCACAATACCATATGCCTGTGCTTCCGCCGCAGACATAAAATGGTTGCGGTCCGAATCCTGAACGATTTTATCTATTGGTTGTTTTGTTAAGGTAGACAATATATTATTAAGTATTGTCTTTGTTTTTATTATTTCTTTTGCGTGTATCTCAATATCACTTGCCTGACCTTCCACACCGCCGAGAGGCTGGTGGATCATGATCCGGGAATTCGGCAGGGCATAACGCTTACCCCGGGCCCCGGCGGCTAACAGGATTGCCGCCATACTGGAAGCCTGTCCGATACAGATCGTGGTAACATCCGGGCTGACATACTGTATCGTGTCATAAATCGCAAGCCCCGCTGTTACCGATCCGCCCGGACTATTGATATATATGGAAATATCCTTCTCCCCATCCTCAGCCTGCAGGAACAGTAACTGCGCAATGAGCAGGCTGGCGACATGATCGTCCACCGGAAACCCCAAAAATACAATTCTCTCTTTCAATAAACGGGAGTAGATATCGTAAGCCCGCTCGCCCCGCCCGGTCTGTTCGACTACCATGGGAATATACATTTGATTCTCAATCGGTTTGTTACCCATTACATATTCCTTTTGCGAAATTCACTGGTGTGTGACGTTTCCTTTTTAATTTTAACAAATTGTTTCAGGTAATCAAATATTTTCTGTTCTTGCAGATCGTTTTCAAGATGGGCTCTGTTTTCGGCTTTCCGGTAATACCGGACAACCGCGTCCCGATTCTGCTCGGGATATTGTCCGGCTATTTCCGCTATTCTTTTTTCAATTTCCTCGTTGCCAACTTCGATCTTCTCGGTTTCATTGATTGCTTCCTGAATCAGGTACCAACGAATTTCCCGTTCCGCCATGGGTCGGTACTCTTCCCGGAGATTCTGTTCATCAATCTCTTTGTTGCCGTTTTTAGCCTTAATATCTTCGACAATATTATCGAGAAATCGCTTTACTCTCGATTCGGGCACATCAAAAGTCGCATTTTTAATAAAATAATCTCTGATCGCTGTTAGAAAATCTTTTTCGGAACGGTTTTCCCATT
>DPVY01000281.1 GCA_003527965.1 Fidelibacterota bacterium | reverse complement strand
AATTCAACTAATTCAACTAATTAACCATTATAATCCGACCAGTAGTGGAATCTTGATCTTCCGGCATTGCAATTATTTGAAATATTTTATACTTTCACAGAAATAAAAAAATAGGTGTAATAAACATAGATGATCATCAAAAACAGCAAAGGAGTACAATAATTGCAACATTCTTTAACGACTTGCATCTAAGGTAATAATGAAAGCAGTTGATCTAAAATTCAAAATCGGTTCACGGGCGCTTCTTACGGTGGTCATTATTCTTTCTGCAATTCTGACTATATCGGGATACTGGGAGTTCAAATCCCGTCGCACAAGTGTGCTAAATTTAATGGCTCAAATGAGCCAAAATCTATCAATCACCATTCAAAAAGCGGCAGTCAATTCCATTCACAGTTATGATGTTATCTTAAACGAAACCACCAACCGTTTATTTTCCATTACCGGTTTGATTGCAGAATTGGAAGAGAGCGGAAACCTCACGGATAAATATTTATCCCGTCTTATTGAAAAACAGAGGCTAAATCGCGTTTGCGTTTACGACGGGAATGGCGCAATATTATTTTCCAGCGAACCTGCCTATAAATCCCTGGTGCCGGAGATGCTTCATGATGTGATCTCGGGTGAAGTTACAGATACGGTCATCAATATTCATCAGGGTAAAAACGATTTCCAGAATGGATACACGGTTGCCGTTCACCGTCGTGGAGGCGGAGCAGTTGTGGTAAATATTGATGCAAACCAGCTGTTGAAATTCAGGCGTGAAATCGGCGTCGGAAACATTATTAACTCGATTGCCACGGATAGCGCAATTGTCTACATCGGAATTCAGGATTCGATTGGAATACTTGCGGCTTCTCTACAAGTGGATTCGCTCTCTTCTTTTCAGGACGATCCGTTTTTGTTGCAAACGTCAAAAACCGAGACTTTTCAGTGGCGGATAACGCAATTTCAGGGGCGCCGCATCTTTGAGGGAATTCTGCCCTTTTGGATTGAGGATGTCTCTTACGGAGTGATTCGAATAGGTCTGGATTATTATCCAATTCAGACCATCCAGATGGCGGCGATCAGGCAGGGATTGGTTCGGTTTGGGCTGCTGCTGGTAGTTGGTTTGATTTTGTTTGGATTGTCAATTTCGATTCAAAATATTCATTTATTGGAGCGTGAAAAAGATCGGATTACCGGAGACGTTTATCGGTTGCAAGCGGATCTTAGGCAGAAAGAAAAACTTAGTGCCATGGGTGAACTGGCGGCAGGCGTTGCTCATGAAATTAAAAACCCACTAAATGCAATCTCAATGTCTGTCCAGCGGCTGGGAAAGGAGTTTGTTCCGGCAACAGATGTTGAAGAACAAAAAGAGTTAATCCATACGGTTCGCCAGGAAATAAACCGGATCAGCGATATCATCCGGCAGTTTCTGGAATTTGCCCGTCCGGGTCCTCTTCAAAAACAGTGGTTTTATCTTGACGAACTGATTAAAAAAGTGCTTCAATTATACGAGGCGAAGATTTCTGCGGAGCAGATCACCTTGAACCTGAAGTTGGAAAACAAACTAAAAGTATTGCTTGATTCGGATAAAATACGACAAGCATTGGTCAATTTGCTGGAAAATGCTTTTGACGCCGGAAATGGCAGTGGTGTAATTGATATCAGATTAGAGAAACACCATCGTCAGGTTCGGTTGATTATCCGGGATAATGGCGCTGGGATAGCGCCAGAATATTTGCCGAAGATTTTTAATTTATACTTTACGACAAAAGCTCAGGGAACCGGATTTGGATTAGCCCAGGTCTATCAGGTCATTAGTGAACATGAGGGGTCGATTGATGTGAACAGCTCCCTGAATCAAGGCACGGAATTTATAATTAGCTTACCGATTAACAAGGAGTCGTAGGATGCTTTCCTTATCAGTCATAGTTATTGATGATGATGCCTCTCAACGGAAAATACTAAGCGGCTATTTATCGAAAATTGGCTGCAAAGTGACCGGTTGCGAATCGGGTGAACGTTGCATTGAGACAATTAAAAAACATTATGTCGATGTAGTGCTTACCGATTTTAGAATGCCGGGGATGAATGGTCTGGAGGTATTGCAAAAAGTCAAAGAGATCAATCCCGAAATTCAGGTAATCCTGATGACGGCTTTCGGGACCGTTGAGGATGCCGTTGAGGCAATGAAAAACGGTGCCTGGGATTACCTGTCCAAACCCGTGGATCTCGACGAACTGGAATTGAAACTCAAGAAAGTGTTCGAGCACAATCAGCTGATTAGAGAAAACCAACTGTTGAAAACCCAGCTGCAGTCGGAAAGCCTATCAACCGATATTATCTATAAAAGTAAATCCATCGGTGAGGTGTTGAACATGGTGGCCCGGGTCAGCGATAGTCAGGCCGCGGTTTTGATCCAGGGGGAGAGCGGCACGGGCAAGGAAATGATCGCCAAAGCCATTCATCGGGCGTCGCCCCGCAAAGATAAACCTTTTGTTGCCGTTAATTGTGCCGCCATTCCCGAGCCACTTTTTGAAAGCGAGCTGTTCGGTCACGAGAAAGGCGCTTTTACCGGCGCTCACGAACGGACCAAGGGACGCTTTGAGATTGCTGCAGGCGGGACGCTTTTTCTCGATGAAGTAGCCGACATTCCCCTCGCTTTTCAGGTTAAACTGTTGCGGGTTATCCAGGAGAAGGAATTTCAACGCCTGGGATCATCCCAACTCCTGAAATCCGACGTGCGCATCTTATCCGCCACAAATAAAGACATGCAGCAGATGGTTGACGAGGATCTGTTCCGGTCCGATCTGTTCTTCCGCTTAAATGTCATCCCCATTACGATTCCGCCCCTGCGGGAGCGACGGGAAGATATCACAGAACTGGTTTACCACTTTATCGAAAAGCAGGCCAGAATAAATCGCCGGAAAGTCACCGGCATCAGCACTGAAGCCATGGACGGGCTGCTCAAATACGATTATCCCGGCAATGTCCGGGAACTGGAAAATATCATCGAGCGGGCGGTGATACTGGCCCGCAATGAGATTGTCACCCGGGCGGATTTACCGCTCTCTCTCCACAGTAAACCGAAAAGCCTATCGAATGAATCCATGCCTTTGCAGGTCGAGCAGCTGGAACATAAATTGATCGAGAAAGCCATCCGAACGACTCACGGCGTTCAGACCAAAGCGGCGGAACTGCTGGGAATTTCCGAGCGGGTCTTGCGATACAAATTAGCAAAATACGGGATAAAATAAATTCGACATATTTGTCGAATGGTCGACGAGATCGTTGTAAAACAGAGGTTCTTTTACAGTTTAACAAACAGGTCGGGAACAACCGCTTACCGACGGGGAGCATGGCGATTGGGCGGTTTTGGCACGTATGTTGTCCTAACAGTGTCAGAAGTTTGACAATACGAATAAGAAAAACAGAGGAGAAGACAAATGAAGACATCCAAACTTTTGACGATTGTTGCCCTGAGCGCTCTGGTAACACTGGTAATGGTGCCGAATGTAAGTTATGCCCAAACGGTTATTGAGCATGGTCCCGGTTTTGTGGATGAAGATGGTGATGGCTATAATGATAACGCCCCCGATTTTGATAATGATGGAATTCCGAATGGACAGGATCCGGATTATCAGCCGCTAAGAGACGGTTCGGGACAGGGGAAACGAATGGGCAATGGTTCTGCTGCCGGTACCGGCAATGGAAAAGGATATCACCGACGGTTCACAAGAACCGGTGATCCCGTTGGAAACGGCGGCCGTGGTAATGGTGTTTGTGACTGCACCGGCCCAAAAGGTTCGCGTACCAAAGCAGGTAAATCGTCAAATTAGGCGATATAATCAGCAGGTCGGTGGTACAAGCGCCGGCCTGCGCTGTTTCTTAAAAATTTATATGAATTAGAAACGACCATGATACTCAAAAAGACCAGCACCATTACATTAAACGACTTAAAAAAACCTGATAATTATTGGGGTATAAAATGAAGAAATTAATATTAATAATTTTAATCGTAGTAAGTATTGCCGGCTTTGCTCAGCAGGAGTCAAATTTTGATAAGCCACAGGGTTTTTTAGATCGCAATAAAGATGGCATCAATGACTGGTTTCACGATGCCAATGGTGATGGAATTAACGATGTAGATCATCAGCCTTATCCGCATGGATTCACCTTCGCCGACCAGAACGGGGATGGAATCAACGATCTTTTTATTGATGAAGACGGTGACGGCGTAAATGATCTGACGAATCGCGGTCTCAAGCGAGATAAAGGCTGGAACACTAATGTTATCGATAATAACCGGGACTGGATCAATGACATTACCGGGGAAATCTATAACCGCCGTAACCTGATGGGCAATCGCTACGGATTCATTCTGGAAGAGCGGGGCATTCGAGGGAAAGATTTTATCGATCAAGATGGCGACGGGCATGACGATCGTTTCGCCCGGGAAGGACAACGCATGCAGCGGCGAAGCATGGACCACTTTATCGATCAGGATGGCGACGGCATCTGTGATGATCGTGGATTTGACCGGCATCGATATGGTCGGAAAGGTCAGGGAAAACCCAAATGAAATATCGGCGACCGCTGCAGCTGTCAACTCTTACAATTTTTCTTTTTGTTATGGTAGCCAGGGTACAGTCCCAATGGCTTTTGGATCTCGGCACCTTTGCCGGCTATAGCGAGAATATTATCGGAACCTATAATGCTACCAACGACTATCTCGCCGTCCCGAATATTGAAATATCCCGTATGACGGAGGATCTCGAATTTTACTACTCGGGAACTTTTACCCAATTTCAGAAGAACACCCAGTTTAACAACTCCCTGCATGGTATTGGTCTTGATTACCGCTTAATTCAAGAGCCGAATTTTTCAGGCACTATCGGTGCAAATTACTCGATGGCTAATTACCGGAACAATTATTCCTATTATAATTATCAACGGTCCTACGGTTTCATTAACCTGAAATATTATCCAAGCCGGTCAATGCTGATAAAAGGAGGCTTTGCGCTGCATAATAAAATTTTTGTCGAAGAGAAAGCCTGGAACCATTGGGAATCGTTACTCTATCTACAGTACAATCTTTTTCTGAAGACCAGGACGACGATACGCCTCGGCGCAGATCTACTCTTCCGTAATTTTATGCCCTATGCCGCCGATGAAGATGTGACCGGCTGGTACTCGGGGAGAGGGAGTCGGGGCTCCTATTATTCAATATCGCAATACGATGAATTGCCCTCCTTATGGCAGACGTTTTTCGTTGCGCGCATCGCTCAATCCCTTGGACGACGAACGGGTGCGTATGTAGAATACGCTTACCGCTATAATCCCTCGGAAGGAAATCCCTACGAACTGGAGATTGAAAGTTTTAGCCCCATTGACGATTATTTCGGTTACCAGGGAAATTACCTGACGGCACACCTGAAATATAAAATAACCAATACCTTTTGGTCGGCAGTCAACTATCACCGCTATTTTCGGTATTATGTTAACCGCCCGGTCTATGAATACGATTTTGACGGTCAGACCTGGGTCGTTGAAAACGATGACTATGTTATGACGGCGCCGCACCGCGAAGATACCGGACAGCGGGTTGAAATATCCTTCGGATATGCAATTAACCGCTTTTTAAAGAAGGCCTCAACCCTGGAAATAATGGCCTTGTTCACCTACCGGAAAAATGATTCCAACGATCCTTATTTCAGGTACGAGGATAAAAGTATCGGATTGCAATTGAACTACGGTTTGCAATGGTAATAAAAACATTGGAAACCGGTCATTACGATGGTTTGGGAACGGTGCGGTTTGACCGTAGTCGCCGGGCCCGCAGACTGAATATCAGCATTAGACCCGACCGGGAGATTAGAGTCGCCGTCCCTCAGGGCGTTAGCCTGAAAACCGCAATGGCATTTTTGGAAAAAAATCGGGATTGGGTCGTCAGGTCTCTCGCTAAAATTCAACGTGTCGAAAATGCCGGAGCAGAGGTAGATTATCACGACTATCACACCAGGGAACACCGGCTGATTTTGGAACCACGTCCCTCCCCGGAGTTGCTGATTAACATTGCACGAGGACTCATTCGGGTCCAATACCCTTCAAATCTGGCGGAAACCGAGGATTCCGTCCAATGGGCCATCAAAAAAGGAATTATTGAAGCTTTCCGTATGGAAGCCAAAAAACATCTGCCTCAGCGGGTAGCCGTGCTAGCCGACAGGTTTGGGTTTGAATGTAATAAGGTCTTCATTAAAAATATGAAAAGCCGTTGGGGCAGTTGCTCGGCGAAAAATAATATCAACCTGAACCTGCAACTGATGCGTTTTCCCGATGAACTGGTCGATTATGTCATTTTGCACGAGTTGGCCCATACCCGTGTCAAAAATCACGGCAAACTATTTTGGCAACAGGTAGCGGCAATCTGTCCCGATCACATTGAACACCGCCGGCAACTTCGGCGCTTTAAACCGATTATCCTTTAATTATCCTTAATTAAATAAAGCAATAACGTACTAAATAATTAGCAGGTGTGCCGAAGTATTCAATCATCTGTGAATTACGTTAATAAATTATCGTTTTTTTCTGCCCAATTTTTCTATTAACTTTGACACAATTCTCAAATGTCGAGTCTGTTTTTAGGAGGGAAACAATGAACACTGCGAAGCAATTTTTTGATAAAGTCACCCGGGATAGGCTTAACGACTTACACAACGACCATGTTATCAATATCGTCGACCGGATGGTGCGCTTATGTCGACCGTCGAAAGTTACGGTTATTACCGATGACGCCGCCGATATTGCCTATGTGCGACGGCTGGCTCTGTTAAACGGCGAGGAAAAACCGCTGACAATCCGGGGACATTCGATTCATTATGACGGCTATTACGATCAGGGACGGGACAAAGACCACACCCGGGTATTGTTGCCGAAAGATAAAAAACTCGGACGACATATTAACACGATAGACCGGGACGAGGGGCTGAAGGAGATATTCGACCTGATGGACGGCATCATGGAAGGTAAGGAAATGCTGGTCCGGTTTTTCAGTTTGGGGCCCTTAAATTCAGGATTTTCGATTCCGGCGCTGCAGATAACCGATTCCGCTTATGTGGCTCATAGTGAGGATTTACTCTACCGATCCGGTTATGAGGAGTTTAAAAAACTGGAAGGTAAACCGGATTTCTTTTATTTTGTGCATTCCGCCGGTCAATTGGATGAGCTGGGAAAATCAAAAGACATCGACCAGCGTAGGATCTATGTGGACATTGAAAAAAACAGAGTATTTACAATTAATAATCAGTATGCCGGTAACAGCCTGGGCTTGAAAAAACTTGCGCTGCGGCTGGCAATCAATAAATCAAACCACGAGGACTGGCTTACCGAGCACATGTTTATTATGGGAGTGCATCAAGAGAATAAGAACAGAACGACATATTTTAGCGGCGCTTTTCCGAGCGCTTGCGGGAAAACAAGTACGGCAATGATTCCCGGTCAGACGATTATTGGCGATGATATTGCCTTTTTACGGATGTGGCATGACGGCAGTTGCCACGCGGTCAATATTGAATCGGGTATTTTCGGAATAATTACCAACGTGAATCCGGTGGATGATCCGCTAATTTATCAATGTCTTACCACTCCCCGGGAGTTGATTTTTTCTAATGTATTGGTGAATGACGGCAAGCCTTACTGGCTTGGAATGGGGCAGGAAACGCCGAAAACGGGTGTAAATCATTTTGGCGATTGGTCTAAAGGGAAAAAAGACACGGAGGGGCGGGAAATTCCGCTTGCTCACAAAAACGCGCGTTATACAATCCGGTTGCGAGAATTGGACAATGTCGATCCCGAAGCGGAGAATCCTGACGGCGTTCAAATTGACGGAATCATTTACGGCGGCAGAGATTCAGATACCAATGTGCCGATCTGCCAGTCGCTGGACTGGGACCATGGCGTGTTTTTGGGCGCCTGTCTGGAATCGGAAACCACCGCAGCAACATTGGGTCAGGAGGGCCTGCGGAAACATTCTCCTATGGCCAACCTTGATTTTGTGGTTGTGCCGCTGAGGAAGTATATCGCCAACCATTTTGCTTTTGGTCGAAAACTGCAAAAGCGACCGTTGATATTTACGACCAATTATTTCCTGAAGGACGATCAGGGAAATTATCTACTGGATAAAATCGATAAGAAAATATGGTTATTGTGGGCTGAGGCGAGAGTACATGGGGAAGTAGACGCGCTGGCGACACCGATAGGATATATTCCTTTATTTCAGGACTTGCAAGCCATGTTTGAGACGATTTTACATAAGCCTTTTAGCCGTGAATTGTATGAACGGGTCTTTTCGTTGCGGGTGGAAAACCTGCTTCAAAAGTTGATTCGTATCGAAAATATTTATCGAGAAGAAAATATGCCCGAGATCTTCTGGAGTATATTACGGCGGCAGCGTGAACGCTTGACGACAGCCCAACAGACCTCCGGCGCCGACCTCATTCCGCCGTCCGGTCTTAAAAATTACTGAGAAGGGCAAATAGCAACGGGAAAAAGTTTATTGTTGATTTTATCGCACAATATCTGTTATTTTAGTTATAAGGTGAATCAAGGATGAATAATATACCGGTTTCCAGCGAAGCCAAAGAAATATACAAGAAGGCTCTGAAATACGTCACACGTATCCAACTGGAACTGAGAAACAAAGATACATTTGCCGTAGCAGAACTTTTTGAGATTGCAGCCTTGATGGCTCAAAGCATCAGGCAGTCCGAACAGTTGAGTTCCTACGCGATCTACTATTTTGATGTACAGGACATTGCCCGCTCCCATGTTGTGAATGTGGCAATATTTTCCATCGCGCTGTCAATGGGAATAGGGTATGGTGATGATGAATTGACCGAAGTCGGTGCGGCGGGATTGCTCCACGATGTCGGAATCGGGAAAATACCGGCCGATCTGTTTCACGGAAAAATTGAGTCCTTAAATCGGGCTGAACAAAAAATCGTTGAAATGCATTCGGAGTTTGGTTATCGTGCAATATTAGAGTCCGATCACAATCTCGAAAACTTGGCAATCTGTACTCTCCAGCACCATGAACGGATTGACGGGACAGGCTACCCCAACCGGTTGCATGACAAGCAGATAGATCCCTGCGCCAAGATTCTGGCCATCATCGATACCTATGAAGCCCTGATTCATCCGCGCGATTATCGGGACACCCTGGTGCCGCCTTTGGGGCTGAAGGAGATTATTACCCAAAAAGGGACATCTTTTTCACCTGAATTAGTGCGCCACCTGATTGAACATATTTCCATTTATCCCGTGGGCTGTTTTGTATTGCTTAATTCAGGAGAAACCGCCAAAGTCATTAAGACCAACCGTGGAAATCCGGTTCGACCGGTGGTTCGAATACTATACGATTCAAAAGGTTACCCGGCCAAACAACAG
>DPVY01000284.1 GCA_003527965.1 Fidelibacterota bacterium | reverse complement strand
ATAATCACTTTTTATCTCATAGAGATAACTTTACCATCTATATTATTTTACAACGAAACTTACTATCCGGTTTTTTATTACAAACTGTTTAATAATAGTTTTTCCTTCGAGGAATCGCTGTACGTTTTCAATGTTTCGGGCAGCTTCTATGCAGGTACTATCATCAGAATCTCTGGAAATATCAAAAGAGCCTCTTACTTTTCCGTTTATCTGTACAGCCATTTTAACATTATCTGCCATAAGATATTTATTTTCATATTCCGGCAATTGGTAAAAGGACAATTCTTTATCGTGATTACCAAGCATATACCATAAATGTTCCGTTAAATGTGGCGCATAGGGATTTAGCAAATTGATAAAATCCTCAACAACCGACTTCGGCTTAATGGAAAGTTTGCTGAATTCATTAATAAAAATCATGAATTGAGAAATCGCAGTATTGAAATGAAGATTTTCAGTATCTTTTGAAACTTTATAAACTGTTTTATTTATTAATATTAGAGTTTCGAATTTAGGTTCAACCTCTTTGATATCTGTCCTCACATTTCCATCGCTGTCAACAATCAAATTCCACACTTTCGTCAAAAAGCGATGTAAGCCGTCGATACTGGATGTGCTCCACGGTTTTGTCCTGGTCAGAGGCCCCATGAACATTTCATACATTCGAAATGTATCCGCCCCGAATTTATGAATAATTTCATCGGGATTGATGACATTCCCCCTGGATTTACTCATTTTTTCGCCATCTTCACCGAGAATCATTCCCTGATTCACAAGTTTCATAAAGGGCTCGGGCGTACTTACCAGGTTCAAATCATATAGTACTTTATGCCAAAAACGGGCGTATAAAAGATGCAAGACGGCGTGCTCGGCGCCACCAATGTATAAATCAACCGGCATCCAGTATTTTTCTTTTTCTTTATTCCAGGCTTCCTTTTCATTATCAGGATCGATATACCGCAAATAATACCAACAGGAACCGGCCCACTGGGGCATCGTGTTGGTTTCATAGTGAAACCTCTCCCTTGTTTCAGGATCTATGTGATTAACCCATTCTTCAACATTAGCCAAAGGAGATTCTCCGGTTCCGCTGGGTTGAAAATGTTTGATTTCGGGCAATTCCAAAGGTAATTCATCGTCTTCCAATAAGATCACATCGCCATTATCATTAAATTTCAATGGAAACGGCTCACCCCAATAACGTTGTCTCGAAAACACCCAATCCCGCAGTTTGTACTGAATAGTCGCCTTGCCAATCTTATGTTCTTCAAGCCAATTGGTGATTTTTATTTTAGCTTCATCGCCATTCAAACCGTTTAATATTCCCGAATTTACCAAAACTCCATCACCGGTCCAGGCTTCTTTTTCAATTTGTCCGCCGGAAATCACCTCAATAATATCAAGACCGAACTTTTTTGCAAATTCCCAGTCTCTCTGATCGTGACCGGGAACCGCCATAATTGCGCCTGTCCCATAGGTTATCAGTACATAATCAGAAGTCCAAACCGGGATTTGCCGATTATTTACCGGATTTATGGCATAAATTCCGGTAAATACGCCGGTCTTCTCTTTCGCCAAATCAGTGCGATCAAGATCGCTTTTCATAAGGGCTTTTGCTTTATAAGCTTTTACATCTGCTTTGAATTCATCAGGTACAAGTTCATCGAGGATTGAATGTTCGGGAGCAACCACCATATAGGTCGCTCCATAAAGCGTATCGGGACGTGTCGTAAACACATTCAATGTTTTTTCAGTACCGGCTAATTTAAATACCACGTCAGCGCCTTCGGACCGACCAATCCAGTTCTTCTGCATTTCCTTGATACTATCGGGAAAATCAATAAGATCAAGGTCTTCCAATAACCGGTCGGCATAGGCGGTAATTTTCAGGATCCATTGCCGCATAGGCTTTTTAACTACCGGATGACCGCCACGTTCAGATTTTCCGTTAATTACCTCTTCATTGGCAAGAACCGTTTTCAATTCCGGGCACCAATTGACGGGAATTTCCGCCCGGTATACTAATCCCTTCTTATAAAGTTGCAGAAAAATCCATTGAGTCCATTTATAATATTTTGGATCCGTAGTATTAATTTCGCGATCCCAATCGTAAGAAAAGCCGAAAGATTTTATCTGGCGCCGGAATGTATTTATATTATTTTCAGTCGTAATTTTTGGATGAGTTCCGGTCTCTAAAGCATAATTTTCAGCAGGCAGCCCAAATGCATCCCAACCCATCGGGTGAAGTACGTTGAACCCCTTTTTCCGTTTATACCGGGCAACGATATCCGTCGCAATATATCCTTCCGGATGACCGACATGTAATCCGACCCCTGAAGGATAAGGAAACATATCAAGAACATAATATTTTGGTTTATCGGAAAAATCGACCGCCTTGAAGGTTTTATTATCTTCCCAGTATTTCTGCCACTTCTGCTCAATCTCCTTAAATGGATAGCTCATCTTAAAAAATCCTCTTCAATCACATGTTGTTAAATACCAAAGTTGAATTGTAAATGCTTGTCCTGTTAAAAACAAGGAAAAATGTTTCTTTAATAAAGCAGCCTGAAACGAATTGTTCCGGGTATATCACGTATATCTGTAATCATCTCCCTGTCATATTCACGACATATATCGGTAATCACATACCCAATATGTTCATTCGTTTTTAAATATTGACCGACAATATTAATTGAGTTCGATGCTAAAATATTGTTGATTTTCGCCAGAATTCCGGGAATATTTTGATGGATATGAATTAAACGATGGGCGCTTTTAATTTCCGGCAATTGCAGACTCGGAAAATTTACACTTAGTGTCGTTCTGCCTTTAAACATGAAATCCACAATCTTATTGGAAACAAATTCAGCAATATTCTTTTGGGCTTCTTCTGTACTGCCACCAATATGCGGGGTGATTATGACATTGGGAAGATTTTGTAACTCCGAGAAAAACTTTTCATTATTCCCCTTCGGCTCCTTCGGAAAAACATCCACGGCAGCTCCGCTGATTTTACCGCTTTTTATGTTTTTGACTAATGCTGCAATATCAACGACAAATCCACGGCTAAGGTTAAGAAAAACAGTCCCCTCCTTCATCAAATCAAATTCCTTTTGACCGATCAGGTTTTTGTTTTCGCTTCGCCCATCGACATGGATCGTGACAACATCAGCAATAGCCAGCAGATCATTCAGTGTATCACATTTCCTGGCATTACCGAGGACAAGTTTATCGTCGATATCATAAAAATAGATCTGCATCCCGATAGCCTCAGCTAAAACCGATAATTGTGAACCGATATTTCCATATCCGACAATCCCAAGTTTTTTTCCGCGAACTTCAAAATTTCTATCGGCTGATTTTATCCAGGCTCCCTTATGTAATTGGTAACTTTTTTCAAAAACACCTCTAATCAACATGATTATCTCACCAAAAGCCAGCTCTACCACACTGCGGGTGTTGCTAAAGGGTGCATTAAATACAACAATGCCGTTATCGGAACAACATTTTAGATCAATTTGATTTGTACCGATACAATATGCTCCAATAGCCAATAATTTATCAGCGCTTTTGATCACTTTTTTAGTAATCCGTGTTTTAGATCTAATTCCAAGAATTGATACGCCTTGTATTTGTTCGCATAATTCGTCTTCACTGAGACCGGAATCCATCGTTTTGACCTTGAAACTCTCATTCTGGTAAATCGAACTTGCATTTGGATGAATATTTTCTAATAAAAGAACGTTTTTATGATTATTATTAAGCATTGAAAATTAATACTCTCCTATATTTATTTTTATAATCACGATATTTTAAATCTTATAAAAGGAAGATGTTATTGTTTTTACAATTTTCAATCATTTCCTTTGACCAGATACTCGCTTGTACTTCACCAATATGCATCTTGCGCAAGAATATCATGCATAGACGCGATTGACCTATCCCGCCGCCAATTGACAAAGGCAATTCATTATTCAGAATTCTTTGATGAAAAGGTAAATCTTTTTTATAATCTTCACCTTTGTGAGCAAGCTGTCTTTCAAGAGCGGATTTATCCACACGAATACCCATTGATGATAATTCCACGGCGCAATTTAATGGCGGGTACCATACCAGGATATCTCCATTCAAGCCATGCCGCCCTGATTCCGTTTCTGTCAACCAGTCATCATAATCCGAAGCGCGCGCATCATGAGGTTTGCCATTTTTCAGAGGGGCACCGATTCCAATTATAAAAACCGCTTTTTTTTCTTTGCAAATTACATTTTCCCTTTCACGGGGTGATAAATCCGGATACATCGTCTCCAGATCTTCGCTATGTATAAAATATATTGATTCCGGTAGAAATTGTCCGGGTAGTTTGTGATATTTATGACAAACCGAATGTTCTGCTTTTTTAATGACTGTATAAATCTTATTAACGATATATTTTAATACTTTTAAATTCCGTTCATTTTCGGCGATGATACGCTCCCAATCCCATTGGTCTACATAAATGGAGTGCAGATTGTCTAACGCCACTTCGTCAGGTCGCAATGCGTTCATATCGGTATATAAGCCTTCACCGCTGATGAATCCGTAGTCCTTTAACGCCAGTCGTTTCCATTTTGCCAGGGATTGAACTATCTCAGCTTCCTGATTTATAGATGATATGTTAAATTTTACGGGCTGTTCGGTTCCCGATAAATCATCATTAATTCCGGTGTTTTTCAATACGGAGATTGGCGCTGAAACACGTTGCAGATTAAGTTCTTTTGCTAATTTTTCCTGAAACAAATCTTTAATGAATTTAATTGCTGTTTCTGTCTCCCGTAAATCCAGGAAAGAATGATATTGTTTGGGAGTATATAAATGCCCGTTTGTAAACTGGTTTTCTTTCATTTTTGCCCTAAAGTAAAATTAATTGGTTTTGTAGACGTAGAAAAAAACGAAGCTGAAATATATTTATTTTAATTGAATGAGTCCACTTAAAAAAACTGAAATTTATTCCTGCCATACTGAATAATCTCGATTATCGGGAAGTTATCGAAATATACTTAGAGTACCCTTCGATAAACTCAAGGTGACATCCGATAAACTTACATTCTACATGGTATTACGGGGCACAGGAAGGATGCCATCCAATTAATTGATTTTATGACTTTTTTTAAGTGAACTCATAAATAAGAGAACCGATTATTTAATAAAATGAAAATTAATCCGATTTTTGCAGACTATTCCAAACAGTCCACTTATAAGAAGATACAACCTTCAGAAGGTTTAATAGTAAAATTTACAAACTGATCAGAATGTTTGATACAACCTTCTGAAGGTTGGGTTGATTTTGAAACTCTTTTGTCATTCCAAATATTTTAAGTAGTAATATCCTCATTCTTTAGCTTCAAATATTCTATTTCCCTTTTACCTTTTTCCTCATCTACAAAATAAAGTAAAATACCTCCGGCAATAAATAAAATTGCCACAGACGCTATGCCCACCCGGGAAGCAATATTTGCCGAATAACCTGCTCTCCGAACCAATAATCCCATACCACCCATAATAACCGGACCGAAGATTGCCGCAAATTTTCCAAGCATGTTATAAAACCCGTAAAATTCGGCAGCCTGATCTTTGGGGATTAACCGCGAATAATAGGAGCGGCTCAACGCCTGAATTCCGCCCTGTACCAAGCCCACTACGATTGCCAGCAGATAGAATTCTGCCGTTTTGGTCATTATTACGCCCCAGACGGTGACGAGTAAATAGACCCCTATGGCGATAAATATGGATTTTTTTACATCCCATTTTTCGCCAAGTTTCCCAAAAAACAATGCTGCCGGAAATCCGACAAATTGCGTTATCAGCAATGCTACAATTAAAGCATTAGAAGGAAATCCAATGGACATGCCGTAATCGACAGCCATCCGGATAATGGTATCCACACCGTCGATATAGAGCCAATATGCTAAGAGAAACAAGAAAACGACCTTCATATGCTTGATCTTCCGAAATGTGTGCCTTAGTTGACTAAAACCAAGTTTGACATAATTGACTTTTTTTTCAGTAACCTCTTTATTACGGCGTTCTTTGACATAAAGGATTAACGGAATCGTAAAAATCGCCCACCATAATGCAACCGATAAAAAACTGATTCGAATAGATAAGTATTCAATAGCCGGAGCTAAAAAGTCAGAATTAATTTCAACAATTCCGAAATGATTCTCCAGCCCGGCAACTCCCGTCAACATTCCGTTTTCAAATCCGGTATAGATAATTTCATTTTTAAGGGTAAATTTTGCTTCAACTACTGCAGTGATTTTACGGGTCAGGTTTCCGATTCTGACTTTTTGCATATTTTCCGATATACCGACAATTTCACCGGTTTGATATTCACCGAAGGATACTGATTGTGATAATAATTCAGGGTCTAATCCTGGAGGAAATTCAATTTCGATCCAAATATCATTTAAATTACCGTTCTCAACCAGTTTGATGGAATGAACCGGAACGGATATTGTGCTCGTTACAACGGCTTTTGCAGATGATTTCCCGTGGGGAATTGTAAAATCCGCATCGTCAGCGAGCCGTATGACCGTGGCATCCCGCCTGAGTTGTTCCGATACTATGCTTTTGACTTCTACGGGAAAACCAAATAGCCCCGGTTGCAACACCCACAGGACATTAATTAAAAACAATAAGCCGCCGCCAAGATAGCCCAGGGCAAAACCTTTGGCAGATACATAATCAATATTTTTCTCATTCGCTACATCGGGCAGCAGGCTGTCGTAAAAGATATTTGCCCCGGAAAAACCAATCGTGCCGAGAACATACAGGATAACCGCCAGCAACCACTGACCAAACTTGACCATGTAGAGGCAGCCCGTCATCAAGACACCAAGATAGGCAAAAAAGACCAGAAATTTCTTCTTCCCCGAACTCTGATCGGCAATTGCTCCTAAAATCGGAGCTATCAAGGCAACAAACAGCGATGCAATTGAATTTGCGACACCCAATAGAGCAGTACTCTGATTGATGTCGGCGCCGGCGCTCCAGTAACTTTTGAAAAATACCGGGAAAAATCCCGCCATCATAGTCGTCGCAAAGGCGGAGTTTGCCCAATCGTACATTGTCCAGCCAAAGACTTGCTTATCTTTGATTAACCTCAAATTTACCCTTCTAATATTTTTATATTATCATCTGATTATTGTTGATTGATCATTGGTCATTGGTTATTGGTCATTTTGGGCACTTTTAATTGTCTATTGTTTTATCTAATCTTTCCATTTTTTAAT
>DPVY01000252.1 GCA_003527965.1 Fidelibacterota bacterium | reverse complement strand
GGGTAATATTTTTAACCACTGAAGAAAAACTGCCTCCGAATTTATGTGCTGCGTCGTCATCATCGTATTTGATAAAATCTTCCAGGTTTGAGAATCCGTAATATGACAGATTGTCCGTGCTCCGCAAATCCCGGCGATTCTGGATATTACCAACTTGCTGCCGTTTTACGACAGCCACAGCGTCAACCGGCGATAAACCGGCAAGATTGAGAAGCTCGAAAAAACTCAATGTATTGACATTCACCGGATTAGACAGCATATCGATCCAGCTATTGACAAAATTTTCGCTGGCGCCGTCGTCGGAAATCCATTGCTCTACCTTATAATAATTGTCCTCCACCCTTTGCTGCGACTCCGCCAGAAACAGAGGTGAAAGTTGAACCATCTCTTTCAATCTCAAAAAAGTATCATAATCGATACTTTTTATCTTTCTCAGGTTATAAATGCTTTCAAAAGGGCCCATATATTCCAGCCAATCGAGAATATCGTTTTGCTGTTTTGAGGTTAACGGTAAAGTGGCGATTTCGGCTTGTGTGGCGGTATTCAAATCGACTTTTTGACTTACTCTCAATTGCCCAAAAGCATTACTGAAAATCAGTAGAACAATCAATAAACCGACCGATATATAACGCCTCTTTAATGAACGGTGTATTCTATTTATCGTCTTCATCTCTTTTTAAATGAATATCCAAGGCTGAATTGATGAGTTTCCGGAAGCACCGGATGACTGACAAAAGCATAATCAATCAGTAGTCCCCATTTATTGATCCCAAAACCGAAGCCGATGCGATTTGGTTCCGTATTGACGCCACAGCGCATAATCATCCAGGACATTACCCGGTATTCGATCCCGGCTCTGTATTGGGTTTTGTGCCCGCCAATAGCCTGGAAAATCAGGAAGTTGGTTTTCAATCCGTAGTATGGCTCATATCCAAAACCGACCGCCAGACTGCGTGGCAACCGTGAACTCGATAAAGCGCTGCCCATTTCCGGACTGTTTACATTTTTAGCAAAAAGCCCGATCCAGCTGCGCTCATGCAGGCTGCCCTGAATTCCCAGATCAATTCCAAAGCCGTATCCGCTGCCCAGGTTAATCCCATCGCTTCCGTCACCTGATGTGCCCGCCGATTGGCCATAATCAATCTGATAAAGATTTACCGTATAGCCGATAGAAAGGGTTGAAATAATATCTTTTTGCAGATAGAATCCGTGAGAAATACTATACGACGATTCACTGGTTAGTGAATTGCCGGAATAGTCGCTGGAACTGCCCTGATAACCGATGGCGACAGTTCCCAGTTTCCCCACCGGAACCGCCAGTATGCCTATCTGACTGGAATAAAAAGACAATCCATAGGGTTTATAAAATCCGCTTACAACCTCAATCCATTCAAGACGACTCAACCCGGCTTGATTAACCAGCAGCGCCCAGGCGTCGGCGGCTGTTGCCATATTAGATGAACCGGTGGCGCTGATCGGCGCCGCTATTTCATTGACCTGAGTAAAAACCTGAGCCCTTAGTGGCATTAAAGTCAGGACGAGGAACAGACTAACTATAATAGTTTTTATATATCTCATCAGAATTTCACTCCTACCACAACAGGGGCAATATCCGCACGAGTCTTGCCGGTCGTGCGATTAGTGGTTTGCAAATGGAATAGGTAATTACCCGGTGCGACCAGTTCATTGAGTTCATTACGCCCATCCCAGACATTTTCCTTATGCCATGATAATGCATAATAGCCGTCTTCGAGTGTGGTAATAAATCTTCCCGACATATCGTAAACCCGCAGGATTACCCGGCAATTAGAAGGGTATTCATAACTGTATTTAATGACTTCCCCTAATTGTGGTACAAAAGGATATGGCGCAACAGACAGTTTCGTTTTTTCATTTCCCGGCTCACCGGGTATGTAGTATTCCACATCTTCAGCGTATCCTAATAAAACCTGGGGAGAATTGTTATAAAGACTTCCCACACCTTTAACTGAAACCATATTCCCGGGTTGTAATAAGCTATCTAATTCCTCATTAACCAATTCTTCAAGACTGTTAAAAAGGGCGTTTGTGGAATTCCAGATCCGTACGGTAACACGACCGGTCACATCTTCAATAGTAATATTGGATCCCCCGCCAACATTATCGGCGCGGTCTGCAACCGTGCCATTAATCTGAAAATAGTTGCCTTCATAAGCAGTAGGATCTTCAACAAGCGCGCCAACGGGAATTGTTACGACATTAGGGATCGGCACATTGCTTGCCAGAACGGTATAGCTGGAAGCAAAATCCTTTAATTCATAAACTCCACCATACTCGTCCAATTCACCGGTGACTTCAATGGAATCACCCTTCGCCAGATTTGTAATGGCGCCGTCATATAGATTCAATCCTCTGCCGGAAGCATCCTGAAAGTATGCCGATGTTCGGCCAGTACGGAGAATATTCGATCCGATAGTGACAACTCCTCGAAGAGTCACAGTTTGTCCTTCCCAATCACTCCAGTTTTCACGGATCATCGCTATGGTAATTTCTTCCGGCGGCTCCACGATATCAACGCTATAGGTCAACGATGAATCCTTCAGCCCCGTATCATCGACTGCCCGGACATAATACAAAAGCGTGCCCACTTCAGCGAAAGGTTCCAGTGTAACGGAATAGGAATCGCCGGTTTCATTTACCATTGCCGCGGTTGCCGGCGTCCCGTTAAACTTATAAACAAGGCTGACTTCGGCTAAGGAACCGTCGTCACTTACGACGGCGCTGACCCGGATTTCATCCTCAATTGTAGGAATTGCCGGCGTCAGAGCGACGCTGGAGATTATCGGTTTCGTATTGCCAACGCTCACCACGGTCCAGGTTTGGTCCAGGTTTTCCGAGGTTTCATCATGGCCGGTAATCCCGTTGCCACCGCTTTGGCTTTCTGTTCCTTCGTCACTGATCCGCTTCAATTTTTGACCGTTATCGTGGACCTGAAAAATTTCAAACCAGGGAATAAATTTCTGCTGATCCACCGGCGTATCTGCGGCATATCCTGCGACAGCACTCTTATCAATGGCATAGTCGGTAGATCCCCAGAGGATATAATCCACATCCTGAACTGTTGGAGAGCTGCCGTCCCAATAAAAAAGCACCAGCGTTTCCTTATAATCATCCAGATAATAGGGCGCCGTTCCAATCGTGGACATCGTATCAACGGCATGACGAAAATCCTCTTTGATCGACAAATCGGGCGTTTCACCATAATTGGTTTCATAAGCCGATTTTGTCATTATGGAAATCAAAATCGATGATTTCGCCGGTATTGAATAAGCATCGGGGAACCGTACCATAAAATCAGTACCAGATCCACTGTGAAAATCAGAGCCGATTGGAAGATTATAATAGAATTTACCGTTGACGGTATCTGTACCGTCGGTCAGATAATAATTGGACAGATCGAGCGCCGCATCGGTGAGGTTGTAGATTTTGACAAATTCCCGCTCCTTCGGCTGTAAAACAATCTCCGAAATGACCAGATGATCCATTTCTCCCAATACAAAGATCGGAAGAAACGCAATTAATAGAAATAAATTGTTTTTTCGCATAGATTACTTCAGTAGTAAAACTTTTTGGGTTTGTTTATTCACACCGGATTTCAATTGAATATAATACACTCCGGTTGGTAATTCACCGGCATTCCATTGATAGGAATATGTACCGGGTTGACCAAATCCATCAGAAATTACGGATACTTTCTGTCCTAAAACATTATAAGCTGACAGTTCATAATCACCGGCGCGTTCCAGCTGCCAGGTCAGTTGGGTGACCGGATTAAAGGGGTTCGGGTATGCCGGATTCAATCTAAATGAATTTGGAAAAATATCAGCGTCTTCGATACCGGTCGCAGCCTGAATGTCTTCAGTATATCCGACCAACAATTGAAAATTATCGAAATAGGGATTAATCACACCGCTAAACCAATAAGATGTGCCGATGTTATAAGAATTGACGTCGATTCCCGTGGTATTCCAGATGCGGACGGAGCTTGTATCGCCACTCAGTTCAATAGTGAGCGTAGTTCCGCCACCGACAATAGTTGTATCGGCAATAATGCCGTCAAATTTCACCCACGTTCCTTCATAGTCGAGACTATTTGCTTCAGTTAAAGAAATATTATGGGCTTCAGGCAGGCTGTTGCCGGTAGAATTTTCTTTATACTGAAAATTGATAATCTCAAGCACATTATTATATTCCGTTACTTCACCTACAACAATCAATTCATCGCCGCGATCCAAACCAGGAATCATGTCATAGGCAAACAGATTTATTCCCCGACCGGATTCATCCTGGATATAGACTTTTGTGCGCTGTCCGTCAAGAACACCGGAACCTATCGTAACCACACCTTTTACTGTTATCATCTTATTAAGATATTGAGCCTTATTGAGGCGAATTTCTGATAAATCAGTTAAAATAGCATCCGCTATGAGCACTTTCTGTTTTGCAGATTCACCATAATTATCGGCTCCATCCCACGCAACAACCTGGTATTCAAGTTCAGTATATGCCGCCTGCGCCGGAATATTGCCCATCCAGACATTACCGTTATCCTGCCACATATCAGTTTCATTATTCAAAATACCGCCTACGCCGTACTTGATTTTCGCCGTGGCGATCGTCTGTCCTGTGACAGGAGTAATAGTAGCCGTAATTTCAATCTCCATCGATGAGGTGATAAAATCCTGTGATAAAGTAACATTAGTGATTGACGGAGCATCGGGATTAGCGGAGTGCGTTCCCAGACCTTCAATATTATCAATTTCAAACTGATCCCATTCAGCAAAATCAAATATTGGATTGCCAACAAGAACCGTATTTTTACGGCGAAGGGTCACATTTTCAATGATTTTATCAGAGTTTTCAGGCTCACCGATAGCATCAACTAAAAGTCCATTCCTAAATAAACCACGAGCATCATCTCCATTAAATCCAACGACATACCCGGCTGCATTATACGCTAGAACCTCATCGGCAACACTCTGAATTTCAGATGAGGCTTGATCACTGGCAATTACATAAACATCACCAGGCTCGAGGCTTATTCCAGTTGGAAATTCATAATATGTATTTAACCAACCGCCTCCTGCCGAAGAACCTCTGATTAAATAATTAGATAAATCAACTGAAGATTCCGAAGCATTATAAATTTCTATCGCTTTATTATACATCGAACCTTCGACATATTCGCTAAAAAAAACAGCCGACGGACTTCCATCAACAACGGAAACGGCAACAGTATCTGTCGCAGTAGCGCTACTGTCATCGGTCACTGTAAGGGTGAAAACTAAAACGGCGTCCGAACCCGGTGCTGTAAATGAAGCGATTGATTGGTCAGGATTTGTGAGAGAAACCGATGTACCGCTAAACTGTGACCATAGGTAAGACACAATTACACCATCGGGATCACTGCTGTTTGAGCCGTCCAATGTAATCATACTGTTATAACCAACGACCTTATCTTCACCGGCTTTTGCAAAGGGGGGTATATTCTCTGAAGAACCGGCCATGTGAATACCGATATTACTAAAGTCATCCTTATTCATCACTAACCATTCTGAGTCGGCAGAATTTGTTCCGGCAGAGGATGTCCAATCGTTATTTCCCGTGGTTATTAGCGCTTTTCTTATGAGAGTATGATCTAACATACCATTTGTAATTCCAGCAACAGAATGCATGATAGCATCAGGATTATTTGGTTCACCAAGTAAATCAATTGTGATTGTATCAGTTCCGGTGATTTTTAATATTCCTCTGGCATCATTTCCATTATATCCTAAGACAAATCCATCATCAATCCAATCAGCAGAATCTTTGAGAATTTGATCTGCTTCATGGTCAGTAATCACGAAAACATCACCGGGAGCAACAGTTGAGCCTAATGGAAATTCGTAATAATACTCCCACCCTGTTGAATTATTAGCTGCACCACCTAATATATATTTAGTCAAATCAATTGTTTGATCCGTTGGATTGTATATTTCCAGAGCCTTATTATTACTCGACCCTTCAATATATTCACTAAAAAACAGATCGCCGGCAAACAAAAATTGCCCGGTCAATAGCAAAAGTGCTAAAACTGTATATTTACTTTTCATTTTATCACCCATCATTAATTCAACTAGCGTGAAAAATTAAACTTTTGGATTTGAAATAACAAATGATTTCAGATTTCCAAGGATAAGATAGCTCATTTGGGCATTTCTCTACAAAAATTAAAAATCATTTACAACGACTTATTAATTGACTGTAGCTCTGTTTTTAATTATTTTAAACATTATAAATATGATGATCAACAGAGCCACAAAAAAAACAGTATTTTCCCTTAATAACACTCGTATATTCAAAAAATATCTGCTCCTCCTTCTAATTTTAGCAAAGAGTCAAACGGTATCGGGTTTGGACTATGGGATCGAATTTGAAAGAATATTTTTTGAAGAAGAGCAGGTTAAAACGAGCGTTTGGGCAATTGCTCAGGATAGCACGGGTTTTATGTGGTTCGGCACTAATAACGGATTATATAAATATGACGGTTATATCTTTAAAAGATACACTCACAGTGATCAGGACAGCACGACTCTGCTAAGTAATATTGTCGGAAAATTAGTAATTGATCAAAAGAATAATCTATGGGTAAGATCCAGTTCAAAAACATTAAGCAGATTTATTCCGGAAGATGAATCCTTTGTTCATTATTTTAATGATCCCGCAGATTCAGCCTTAGTGATTAAGAGTACAATAAGTAGTTTTGTATTTAAAAACGATACAGTTTGGATCGGCACTTACAATAACGGATTATATAGATATGTGTTGACTACAAATGAGTTGAAAAATATATATAGCGAGTCTACTCCTGATAATCCAATATCCAGTAATTGGGTTCAGTCGTTATTTATTGACAATAATTATTTGTGGATAGGTACAAATAAGGGTCTGGATAGATTAAATCTAAAAACAGCGGCAATCAGGCATTTTGATTTAAGTGACAATATTCAAAATAGATCCTTAAATTTAATTAGAACAATTTGTAAAGATTTAAGTAATTCAATTTGGGTCGGGACAAATGACGGTAATCTATTTAAGTATAATTCTAAAACTGATTCATTCACCGAAAACTTTTCCGTAAACGCCAGCTATCCCGCCTCCAATAACAGCATTTTATCACTTTCTTGTGACAGATCAAATCAGTTATGGATCGGAAATTCGAAGCTTGGTTTAGCTTGCTTTGAACAAAATAAAAATATTTTTACTTTTGCGACGAAAAACCATGCTAAAATCGCAGGCATTGACAGAGCCAATATTCAAACTATCTTTACCGATAGAACCGGTACTATTTGGATCGGCACAACAATAACGGGATTGTATAAGCAAAAGCCGACGCCACAATTTCACCATTATCTATTAACCGACACTCCGGATTCTTTACGAACAGAGAATAACATTCAGGCTATCCATAAAGATTCAAATGAAGTTTTATACATAGGAACAAACGACGACGGGCTATATGTCATTGAGCCCCACAAAGAGATATTACGTCATTTCCTACACGATCCGGATGATTCTGCGAGCATAATTGATAATAGTGTATTTGACATTTTTGAGGATAGTAATAATAATTTATGGTTAGCAACAAATAATGGATTGGATAAATTTATCAGAGAAGAAAATGTATTTATCCATTACAAATTATCACGTAATGATCTAAAAATACTGTTGTCTAAATTAGATGCGCATAAAAGAGATACCTTCTTAAAAAAGAGTAATCGTATCAGCAGTATCTGTGAAGATCACAATAAAAATCTTTGGATCGGCACTCTTTCCGGCGTTTTAGCAAGATTTGACTACCGGAATTTCAAATTTTACACTTATCGTTATCTATCAGATAGATGGCAAAGCCCTGACGGAATAACTACAATTGTGGAGGATGCTTTTGGAAAACTCTGGATTGGAACCGTTTCAAATGGAATTCACATTTTTAATCCGGAAACCTGTCAATATATTAAATTTTTCCATAAATCATCTTCGCCGGATTCACTGCCGTCTCAATTAATTACAACTATTTTTAAAGATAATTCAGATGAAATGTGGATTGGAACCGCAAAGAGTGGCTTAAGTAAGTATAATTACAAAAATAATTCTTTTAAAAGTTATCGTGATACCGATGGTCTGTCCTCGAATAGAGTTACCGGCATTTTAGAAGATAACAATAGCAATCTGTGGATAAGTACAACCGGTGGTCTGTCAAAATTTGATAAAAAAACCGAATCAATAACAAATTTTACTTTAAAGGATGGCGTCGATTATTACAAAATAAATATTGCCGCCACCGATTTCACTTTAAAATATAATCCGATTATTGGTGAATTTCTCGCTCCCAGTATTAAAATGGGGTTTAGATCATGCTCATATAAATTTAGTGAAAATGAGTTTTATTTTGGCGGTAACAATGGATATATTGTTTTCAACCCCGCTGATTTGTATTTCAATAGAGGCGAGAAGCAAACACCCAATATTGTTTTAACGGATTTTCGCATTTTCGGAGAAAGCCGGAGACTTGATAATAATAATAAAATCAAAAATATTAATCTCACTTATAAAGACTATTTATTTTCTTTTGATTTCTCATTATTAGATTTCACATCGCCCACGGAAAACCAATATTCTTTTTTCCTGGAAGGATTTGAAAAAAAGTGGGGCGAAGCAAGTACAAATCGAAGTGTAACTTACTGGAATATCCCGCCGGGAAAATATACCTTAAAAGCAAAAGCATGCTCAAAATATGGTTACTGGACTGAAAAGCCCCTTGAAATAAATATTACCATTACCCCGCCCTTCTGGAAAACCTGG
>DPVY01000257.1 GCA_003527965.1 Fidelibacterota bacterium | reverse complement strand
ATTATACTGAGAATACATTTCAAGGAGTTGAAATTTATATAAAAGATGAAGATATCTTGATTGAAAAAATGCCTGAAACAAGAGGATAGATAGAATGAAATCGGATAACATGTCGATATTAATAATAGATGATGAACAGGCTATCGTAGACCAACTTTCGTTTTTTCTGACCGAGCAAGGATTTAATGTTACAGGATTATCAGACTCAAAAAAAGCTTTGGAATACATAAACCAAAAAACATACGATATTATTCTCACAGATTTAAAAATGCCGGTTATTTCGGGGATGGACATCGTCAAAGCTGCAAAAGACAAAAACGCTGATACAAAAATAGTCATCATGACCGGCTTTGCTACGATAGATTCGGCTATTGAAGCAATCCAGTATGGAGTTTATGATTATATTCGCAAGCCGTTTAAATATCAGGAAGTTCAAATTATCCTGAACAGAGCATCTGAAATAATTTGTCTAAAACGAAAAAATGCCGCTTTAAATAAAAAAATTCAAATGATGTTGTCCAATATCACAATGCTGTACGATATAAGTACCATTTTATATCAGGTATCCGATTTTACCATGGTAGTTGAGATGATTTTGGATACTCTTGCGGAGGGAATGAAAATTGAAAAAGCGGGCGTATTTCTATATGATGATTCATCCGGTACTTTCAGAATGGAAAAACAGATGGGACTTTCCGATCGCTTTGTGGAACAATTTATATTTCAGAGAGAGAGTAATATAAATAATATTAAAATATCGTCCCTGGAAACAACAACTATTTTTGATATTGAAAAGGGAATAATAATTGACGATAATAGCCCTGCAGAGAATGATCTTATAAACCAATTTATATTAGCTCCTGTCAAGTATCTTGGAAATTTACTTGGGTTTGTGGGCGTTTTTAAAATTCAAGAAGGTGTTTTTTCCAAAGAGGATGAAATAAAGTTACTGAATATTATGGCAACTCAAATTGCGCCGATTTTCCAATCTGCCAAACAATACAAAGAAAAACTGCGATTGACAGGCAATTCATATGGACTGGCAGTTAATAACATGATCGGTGAAAAAATAATGTATGCGAAAAAAATGCAAAATTCGGTTACCTTTGTATCACTTCGGTTGATTTATAGTTTTGCAGCCGAAAATATTCTATTACCCGAGGATCTGAATGAATCCTATAAAAAAATCGTTGAGACGGAATTTGAATCGGCTTCCGAGATTGTTTGGCAGAACATTGATTCAACTTTAGTTGTAGTATTCGGTGGTAATCCGGTGATTATTGAATTATCTTGTGCGAACATCAGGACAAAGATCGAAGAACTGTTTTCTGAGGAAAATGGCAAGCCGATTCTATCAGTCAAATATGCTATTATGACCTATCCCCATGATGCAAACTCTACGGAGCATATCGTAAGTGGTTTGAATAATGCCTTATTTAATTAATTTATACCGCATTCGATATGCATTAAGGAAAAAGCAATTTATATGTTAGGCGGTATCAAGGAGTCCGGAAACAGAACTATACTGGTTGTTGATGACAATGAGTCGATCCTGCGAGTTCTCGATATAGGCTTAAGGGAATATGGATATACGATTTTAATGGCTAAAAATGCCGTCGAAGCAATTAATATTACCCATAATAAGAAAATTAAATTTGCCATAATTGATATCTGTTTACCGGACAGGAGTGGGATCGATCTCAGTGATGAAATTAGAAAAAATAATCCCGGAGTTATTGTTGTTTTTATTACGGGTTATCCGGGAATTGAAAGCTCGATTGAGGCTTTGCGGCATCACGCTTATGATTATTTGATAAAACCTTTTAAGATTATGCAAGTGGTTGCAATCATAGAAAGAGCAGGAAAAGAGCTTCAATTGAAGCATGAGAATCAAAGCAATTTGGAGATTATTCAAAAGCTCAAAGAGGAGAATAAACGTTTAAAAGGAATACTTGAAAATTTAATGCCGGCTGAAAGTGGAATTAATGTAAAATCAGATAAATATAATAGCAGGCAAGTCAACAAGGACATAGCTCTTCGCTCTTATCAAAGATATCTGCACCAAAATGTGTCTGAGAGAGAAGAAGATGCCGGTTCTCGGAAAAATTAAGTGTCTAATAATTCGTTTTGATTGCTTATTCGGGAATATGTTGGACAAGGGATTTATTAATGTTAACTTTTAAAGTAAAATGCTTGAAAATATGAAGATATATTTACAATCATTTCTATTTTAAAAGTGAAGTAAAAAAGGACCTTATGAAACGATTGCTGATTGTTGATGATGATTACAGCATCCGAACGATTTTAGAGGAACATTTCAGTAAAAATGGCTATGAGGCAAAGTCTGTTGAGTCTGCTACATTTGCTATAAAGGCTTTGAAAGTAGAAAAATTTGATCTTGTGATAACAGATTTGATGATGAATGGCATGAACGGTATTGAGTTGATGGAATTTGTCAAAAAAAATGACTCCGAGATAGGTTTTTTGATTATCACTGCTTATGGTACCATTAAAACAGCCGTCGAGGCTCTACATAAAGGCGCCTTCGATTTTATTACAAAACCATTTTCATTGTCTCATATTGAATCGCGGGTAAACCGTTTTTTTGATTATGAAAATCTAAAAGCGGAAAATAAAATACTGAAAAGCAGACTGTCATATAATGAAAGATTCAATAAACTGGCAGGTAAGAGTAAGGCTATGCAACAGGTCTTTCAACAGATCGATATGGTAGCCAGGAGTGATGCACCGGTATTTATACAGGGAGAAAGTGGAACGGGAAAAGAACTTATTGCAGAGGCAATTCACAATAATAGCGAACGAAGTGACGGCCCTTTCATCAAGGTTAATTGTTCTGCTATTCCCGAGACATTATTTGAAAGCACTCTATTTGGACACGAGAAGGGGTCTTTTACCAATGCGATTAAAACTTGTAAAGGTTTTTTTGAAGAAGCAAACGGTGGCACATTTCTGCTTGACGAGATCAGCGAAACGCCTATTCCTATGCAGGCAAAATTGTTACGTGTACTACAAGAAAATAAGATAACTAGAGTGGGTAGTGTAAAGGAGATTCCTGTTGATGTCCGGATAATTGCAACGACCAACAGGGAAATAAAAAAAATGATCAGGGAAGAGAAATTCAGATCAGATCTCTTTTTTAGATTGAATGTATTTCCTATTAAAGTGGCGCCTCTCAGGCATAGGAAAGAGGATATACCGATACTGATAACCCATTTTATTGAAAAATTTCGTGAAAAATATCATTTTGATAAAAAAGAAGTCGATAAAGAAGCGCTTGAGGCTTTGGTGCAGAATGATTGGGTGGGAAATGTTCGCCAACTGGAAAATTTAGTGGAAAGGGCGATAATATATTCCGGTAAGAATGAAATACTTACACTTGAACATTTTTCCATAGAACAGGATCTGGATCACAGCGCTGATAATAGCTTTGATGAAGCTTCAATGTCTATTGCAGCAATGGAAAAAAGACTGATTTTTAATACTTTAAAAAGCACTAATAATAATCGTACTCAGGCGGCTAACATATTAGATATTAGCGTGCGGACATTAAGGAATAAGATTCATCAGTATGAAAATGAAGACAAATGAGTAAATTGAAATGCAAAATATTCCAGATTTGTTTGTGAAGCAAATTTCAAAACTCACCAATTCTATTTTCAAGTGGAAAACATCTGTTTTTCACAATCAACATTAAAAATTAAATGTCCTTATAAAACCGTTTTATCGGTCGATAAAATCCGCTGAATCTTCGCTTCAAACTCTGTTTTATTAATACCCTTTAATTCATGCGCTTTGCCTTGTAATTGGAGAACCAGCGCTTGGATCTCTTTTCCCGAGAAAGTAACGGCATTTAATACGTGAGTTTCAAAAGCCTGGTATGCCAGCGGCGCGACTTTCTTAGTGATTTCTGCGATGACTTTGCCATATTGCCGGATTTCCCACTGAGCGTGGTAATCCAAGCGTAATTTTAAAAAGTGGAACAGGTTGCTCAGGTCAATTTGCCAATACCATTGCGTATATAATGACAACGGCAGGTTTATCCGAGCCAGTTCCCGGGCGATGCCGTCGTCAATCAAATTTCCATAATTTTCATAGGCGCTTTTTTGCTCCCTGGTCAAAACGTCCAGCACTTTTTGGCGCAGTTCTGCCGGCACATCCTCTTCGGCGCGCCCCTGACGGTTGGATATGCTCTGATATTTAACCTGATCGGGAGCGGGTACATAAAATTCATCTGCCATTACGCTGTAACGCCCGGAAATTTCGTTGATTCGAGCGGTCCGGTGGCGAACCCATTGACGGGCAATAAAAATTGGCATTTTACAATGGAAGGTTAAAATGACCTGCTCAAAAGGGGAGGTGTGCTGGTGGCTGAGCAAATAGTCAATCAGCCCTTTGTCCTCCCGGATGGTTTTGGTCCCCTGACCATAGCTGACGCGGGCTGCCTGCACGATGCGCCCGTCTCCGCCAAGATAGTCAATTAGACGGACAAATCCTTTGTCCAGAACTTTAAATTCTTTATCTAAGATTGCTTCTGCTTCAGGAACAATTATATGAGCCATAATGTTAATACTCCAAATATGATTAAACTGCTTGAAATGTACGAAAATTTGAAGTTTATTAGAAGGACGAATTTAAAAGGATATTTTTCAGTGGATAATGGCGCACTTTTTCTTAATTTTAGTTGAGTGTACCGATGAGAAAAAGATACTTTATACCAGCCCTTCTTTTTGCAATTTCGTTCCGGGTTTTTGCTCAATCCGATCCGGACTGGGTGGATATGGAGATCGAGCTTAAACAGCATTTTCTAAAAGACCGCCGCCGCATGGCTAAAGAAATGGCGCTTAGTAATCGTTCCGACTATGATATTGGATATTATGGACTTGCTCTGACGATTGACATCCTCAATGAAAATATTTATGGGAATACAACGATCAGAGGAACTTCCAAAGTCAATAACCTGCAGTATATCTCCTTGGATTTTGTCTCTTCGATGCAGGTTGACAGTGTTGGAAGGAACTGTCAATCGTTTCAGCGATCCGACGATAATCTTGCCGTTTGTCTTAGTACTCCCATTGACAGCGGGGCGGTTTTCGAGATTCAAATAGCCTACTATGGTCATCCCCCGGAGGGTGGCTTCCAGGGTTTTTCTTTCGATTATCACAATGGCGTTCCCATCGTATCTACCCTGAGTGAACCCTATTATGCGCATAGCTGGTTCCCGTGCAAGGATCTGCCCGGCGATAAAGCCGACTCCGCCGATATATCCATTACCGTACCGGATACCTTAATTGCCATATCAAACGGTACTCTCGAATCAGTGACTTATAATTCCGATAGTACTGCGACATATTTGTGGCAGGAACGATATCCCATTGCCGTGTATTTAATCTCCCTGGCAGTTTCCAATTATGAAAAGCAGGAATACCGCTATACCGGTCTTGACGGGACGCAAATGCCGGTTAATCACTGGTATTATCCCGAGGCTAAAAGTCAAACCGGCAACTTACCGCTGACAACGGCAATGATTTCATTTTTTGCCGGTCTCTGGGGTGAATATCCGTTTATAAAGGAAAAATACGGTCATGCCCAGTTTTCCTGGGGTGGCGGTATGGAGCATCAGACCTGTACCAGTCTGGGTGGATTTGGTGAATTATTAATTTGTCACGAGCTGGCTCACCAGTGGTGGGGCGATATGATAACCTGCGCTAACTGGAAAAACATCTGGCTGAACGAGGGATTTGCCCGCTATGCCGAAGCGTTGTGGAAAGAACATAAAGACGGCGCCGAAGCTCTAAAAAAGTACATGAATGATATAAACCGACTGGAAATCTGGCAAATTAGTCCGCTATACATTACCGATACCACAAGTGTTTCGTCCATTTTCAACCGGCTGGTTTATGATAAAGGAGCCTGGGTTCTGCACATGTTGAGGCATATTGTTGGCGAAGAGATTTTTTGGGATATTTTTCCGGCATATCGTGATGCCTTTTATATGGATGTTGTAACGACGGAAGATTTTCAGGATATTTGTGAAATAGTCAGCGGGATTGACCTGGATTGGTTTTTTGAGCAGTGGATTTATCAAATCGGTCAACCGGAATATACGGTTAACTGGAGTCGTGAAGCGGTAAAGGGAAATGAGTGGCGGGTAACTTTGAATATTGATCAGACACAATCTCCGCAAAATCTTTTTAAAATGCCGCTTGATATCAGAGTGGAATTTACCGAATGGGATACTTTGTTTACTGTTTGGGATTCTCTTTTTGCCCAGCAGTTTGTAATGCAATTTGATGATATGCCGACGAATATTGAAATTGATCCCGCTGGCTGGGTTCTCAAGTCGGTGGTCTATTCGATGATTGATCCCGATCTCGGATATATTCCGGACTCCTTTCTGTTAACCGATCCCTATCCAAATCCCTTTAACGGCACCACGAATTTCAGGATATATTTACCTTATAACATAAATGGCGCAATTAAAGTTTATGACGTCAGAGGCCGGGTGGTCGATGTAATTGAGCAGGGCTATTTCCGGTTGGGCTATTACCGGAAAAGCTGGCAGCCGCAAAATTTACCTTCCGGGGTGTATGTTATCCGTTTGGAGACCGATGTAGTTAATATTGGAGGAAAAGTTGTATATATTAAGTGATAGATGTATCTTCTGAAGATCAAATTTGTCTAAATAATTGATCGGATTGGAAAAATATTGACAGGTTTTATAGATTAAAATGAGAATGAAAAAGCAATGAAACAATTTACGACCATTATTTTACTTTTTATTTTTTTATTGACGGCTCCGCTTTATGCCCAGTTTGGCAAGAACAAGGTCCAGTATGATAACTATTCCTGGTCTTTTATCCAGACGGAGCATTTTGATATTTATTTTTACAATGACGGCGAAGAATTAGCAAAATTTGCCGCGCCGGTTGCGGAACAGGCTGTCAGGGAAATTTCAAGTGTATTAAACTGGCGCATGCGGAAACGGGTATCTTTGATAGTTTATAGCTCACACAGTGACTTTCAGCAAACCAACGTAACGTTGAGCTATATGTATGAGGGCATTGAAGGATTTACCGAGTTGTTTAAAAACAGGGCGGTTGTCGCATTTGATGGGAATAATAGTGAATTCCGGCATTTGATTCGGCATGAACTGGTTCATGTGGTCGTCAATGATATGATTTATGGAGGAAACATCCAAAGCGTCGTGTCAGGACGGGTGCGCTTGCAAATTCCTCTCTGGATGAACGAGGGGCTTGCAGAATATATATCTACGGGTTGGGATACCAAAGCGGATATGATCATGCGGGACATTGCTACGAACAGTAATATTCCAAATGTGGAGCAGCTGGATTATTATCTGGCTTATAAGGGCGGTCAGTCGGTATATCGTTTTCTGGGGCAAAAATATGGCGATCAGAAAATTGGTGAGATTTGGGCACGCATGAAGGGACGTTCCAGCGCGGAAAAAGGCTTTGAAGTCTCCATTGGAATGAAAATGGAAGAATTGTCAGAAGCCTGGCATAAGTGGGTGCGCACCGAATACTGGCCCGATATTGCCGAACGGGATGATTTGGATGATATTGCCATCCGATTGACCGATCATAAAAAATTGAAGAACTATTTCAATACCGGACCTGCTATAAATCCCGACGGAACCAGAATTGCTTTGATGTCCGACCGCAAGGGCTACGCCGATATTTATCTGATCTCCGCTTCCGATGGGAAAGTTTTGGATAAACTGGTCAGTGGACAACGAACTCCCGACCTTGAAGAATTAAAATGGCTAAATCCGCGCCTGAGTTGGTCACCCAATGGAAAGAAGATTGTACTGGCGGTAAAAAGTGGCGCAAAAGATGCTTTAATTATTGTTGATACAAAAACGAAGAAGCGCAAAAAATACTCCTTTGATAAGATAGATGAACTATTTTCCGCCGCCTGGTCGCCCAATGGCAAGCAAATAGCCTTTATCGGACTGAATAATGATCGCACAGATCTGTATACGTTTGATCTGAAAAAGAAAGTTTTGACCCGATTGACAAATGACCGGGCTTCGGATTTTGAACCGAGTTGGTCGCCCGACGGTAAAAAGATTGTATTTGCCTCGCAGCGCAATCTCGATGAAACTGATATGGAAACTGTTGATTCCACAAACTGGTCAACATCGCCGTCCAATCAAACCGATCTTTATGTTTACGACTTGGAGAATGAAAAAATCACTCAACTAACGGAAACCCCCTGGAATGAAAACTGCCCGACCTGGGCACATACTCAGAATAAGATTATTTATACATCGGACACTCAGGGCATCTCAAATCTCTATGTTCTCGATATGGATTCGGGGGATCATATTGCCGTTACCAACGTTTTGACCGGAGTATTTCAACCAAGTCTGTCACTAGATGATACCAGGCTGGTATTCGCCGGTTACTCCAAAAATGGGTGGGACGTATTTATGCTGAATAATCCTTTGGGATTGACAGATGAGCCAAAAACAGTTAAACCCACCATATTTGCCAAGAGTTTGGCGGCTATTTGGGAAAGTTCTGAAGACTATGTTCGTTTTGATATACCATCTCCGGAAGATGTGCATCTGTCATATACACATAAAGTTGGTGATCAGCAGTCCTACACAAACTATATATTTGCTCCGAGCTATAATCAACTTCAGAAATCTTCATTACGGGATACCGTGGAAACGCCCCTGGATACGGTCAGCTATAAAGACGATGAGGGCAAATTTAAAGTTAATCCTTATAAAACCAAATTTACGCTGGATTTGATCGATAGCCAGGCCGGCTATAACACATTCTGGGGATTTCAGGGAACAACGGTTTTCGCTTTCAGCGACGTGCTGGGTGATCATCGCTTCACAATTGGAACAGAGATGTATATCGATCTTGAGAACAGCGATTACTATCTCGCTTATCAGTATTTGAAAAACCGCACAAATTACGCCGTAGTGGGCTTTCATTCGGCAAATTTTTGGCCGATAAGTATGTATTATATGTGGCGTTTAAGAAACTACGGCGCCGATTTTTCCGCCTCACACCCATTTTCTAAATTTTCCCGCCTGGAGTTTGGCGTGACCTCTTACAATGTTTCCCAGGAATTGGTAGATCTGTTGAGTGGTCGAACAATCGATTCTTTTTCTATTAATACATTGTTACCAAGAACGGCATTTGTTATTGATAACACTTTATGGGGTTATTTTTATCCGGTGGACGGTTGGAGGGGCAGAATAGACTTTACCATGAGTCCCCGGTACAGGGGCAACGATTTTGAATTTCAGACAGTTAAATTTGATTTTCGTCGCTACTTTAAATTGAACCGGGAATACTCTTTTGCCTTGAGATTGTCAGCCGGTTTAAGTGAAGGTAAAAATGCGCAGCGTTTTTTCCTTGGCGGTGAATCCAACTGGATCAATCAAAAATATAAAAGGAGTCATAATTTTAATAATGTAGAAGACATCTATTTTTCCGATTTTATAACGCCGTTGCGGGGCGCGCGCTATTATGAAAGGGAAGGAAATCGTTACTTTATTTCTAATTTTGAATTTAGATATCCCTTTATTAAATATTTAGCCCTGGGTTGGCCTCTGCCGATGACGATGGGCGGTATTCAGGGAATTACCTTTTTTGATATGGGCGCCGCATGGGATCAGGGTAAGTTTCAGCCCTTTGGTTATGATAAATATACGGGGACATATATGGATGATTTGGTTTCCGGTTTTGGGGTAGGCACCCGGATTTTCCTGGGTTATTTCCTGCTGAAGATCGATTGTGCCTGGCGTTGGGATTTTGTATCCGTTGCAAAACCTCAGTGGTATTTTTCCCTTGGACTGGATTTTTAAAATTGTCCGCCGCTATATCCGGTGCCTTTGTGGCTACTTTTTATCTCATAGAGATCCCTTTGGGACGATTCCGTCAAATTTAATACCAAAAAACCGACTATTTTAGTAAGTTAGCACCTGTCGTTGGGTCTTTATTATCTGTTTGAGTAAAGTGTGATAAAATACCTTCAATATTTAGTGTTGTGTCTGATTTGGGGAACTACATTTGCCGCTATAAAGATCGGTTCGGCGAGCACTCCGCCGATGGTCGGTTTGGCTTTGCGGTACTGGTTTGCAATCGCTATACTGATTATCTCTGTTCTACTGACCGGACGGAAAATTCCTTTGGACAAAGCATCTCTGAAAATGTACGGGATTGTCGGTTTTTACAGTATGGGACTTAGCTACCTATGCACCTATTGGGCGATGCAATTTATTCCCAGTAGTCTTTCATCGATTTTGTGGGCAACTTTTCCGTTGTTTATTGGAATATTTGCCCATTTTATGGTTTCTACTGAGCGCTTGAACTTCCAGCGGCTGTTTTCTATTCTGACAGCCACTTTGGGTGTGGTCATGATATTGTCCGACCAGGCATTGGTTATTAACCGTAAGGTACTATTCGGTTGTATTGTATTGTTGCTGGGCGTCGTCCTGGCGTCATATCCGACTGTCTACGTAAAAACAAAGAAGCATAAATATGATTCAATGGTCTTAACCATGATGTCGCTTGTAGTCGGATCTGTCATCCATACTTTCGGAGCGCTGATTTCCGGGCAGTTCGGGCTCATGTCATGGTCGCTTCGGAATATCGGTGCAGCGGCATATTTAGGAATTTTCGGATCGGCGGTCACGTTTTATATCTATTACTCGCTGATGCATCAGATGGAAGTTGTAAAGCTGTCTTTTGTCAGCTTCATAACTCCCGTTATAGCAACATTGGTCGGTGTGATATTTTTACATGAAGCCGTTACTTCTCAGGAGATTTTTGGAATTGGTTTAATTTTCGCCGGACTGTTTCTATATGACTTCAGGAAATATGCCACCTATTTAAAACAGTGCAAAACTCATAATTGATGGATTCGTAAAAAGA
>DPVY01000247.1 GCA_003527965.1 Fidelibacterota bacterium | reverse complement strand
CAACTAAGAATAAGATAACACCGTTAAAGATTATTAACGGCCACTTTCACCTGAATAAATTCAGGTGTTATCTTAATATCTTGATAATATTACAGTTGAGACAACACCATCCCGAAAAGTCGGGATTATGGTGATAAAAATATTCGTTGTATCAAATAACCACTAATTCCGCAAGGGATGCCTACGGCAAGTGGTTTATACTTTATGGATAGACTCTAATTAGTAATGACCAATTAACCAATATAACTATTTCAACTATTTAATCTCTTGCCAGCGACCGTCGGTCCGTGGAATGATCGGCGAATTCCGCTTGATATAGTCAATTATCGCCTGCCGGAATAAAATCCCGGTATAATTTATCTGATCGGGTGAAATCGTCGTTAATCGATCATAGCCTGAATTTCCTTCAGCCAGATAATCGGATATTGCCAATGTATAATCTCGATCGGCTTCGATCATTTCACCATTAATCTTGAATAAAACAACCCTTGACCCGTCGGGTTTGGAACGGTCAATCACAATTTCAGCGCCAGATATTAACATGCCCCGGCTGGTTCCCGAGACCCGGTCTTCAACCAAAGCTTTCAATAAGCTGCCTTTAACTTTAATGATAACAACCCTGTTTCCGAAGGGCATGACGGAAAAGATCTGCCGTGGTGTGATTGGTCCGGCAGATATATCAGCCCGCACGCCTCCAAAATTGGAAAAGGCGACGTCTGCCCGGGTACTGGCCCGGATAGCATCAACCGACAGGTTTCCCATCGGCGATTCTCCGCTGCCGGAGCGACTTATTGGGGCTGTTGCCAATCCAATTACCTCATCAAAACCGGATTCGGCTTTCTGCACCCAGTAATCAATCTGTTTCGCAATATTTGTATCTGGTAAAAAATCATCTTCAAACAATGTAAATATTGCGCCGTCATCACATACGTAATCGTATCCGGCCAGGGTTCCGGTTTTACGGTGAATATAAAAATTCACATGACCAAGATTACTGCCATTGGCGTAATTCTGAAAAATCAGGGTGTGATTGACAGGATCTTCCCAGGGTTCATAAAATCCTTTATGCAGGTGACCGGAAAATATTATATCTATTCCCGGAACATAGTGAGCGATTTCCTGAGTACTGGAGCTTGTTATAGCCCCACCTTCGGACATATTTTTCAGCATATTCCGATACCCAATTTCCGGATCGTATGCCAGCCAGGCATGGGTGAGGAAAATAACTGTATGAACACCTTGCGCCTTTACTTCCGGCAGATATTTTTCGAGAGCTTCAATCTCCGTTTTAAAATCCAGGTCTGCGACATGTTCCGGAAAACTCATGCTCGGCGTCGATGATAGAGTTGCTCCGATAATACCGATTTTTACTCCCTGATACTCTTTAATAATATAGGGTTTTACAAATTCTGCTAATTCTCCCGTTGATTGACGATATAGATTAGCTGCAAGAAACGGAAATTCAGCTATCTCCGATAATCTTTTCAGGTTTTCCCAGCCGTTGTCAAAATCGTGATTCCCAACTGTTAGCACATCATATTCAACGGCATTCATATATTCAATAACCGCTTCACCCTCGGATAGTGTCCCCAACGGCGTTCCCTGGTAGAAATCACCCGCATCAATTAGTAAAAAGCCCCATCCGTTCTCTTCTGCTTCCTGACGTTTTTGCATGATATAACGACCTGCGACTGCTCCGCCTCCAAGCATGGGAGGAAAATCCGGGTTTATGAAGCTGGCTTCGCTCCGGTCAATTCCACCATGGATATCATTAGTAAAAATAGTCACTACTTTTAAAAACTCATCATCCGGAAATTCGGCGGGGTTCGCTCCAATTAAAAAAGATTGGAGAATTATTATCACTGAAAACAGGGCAATTATTGAAAATCGAAGTTTCATATATTAAAAACTGTATTTCAAGGTTAGCATACCAACTAAATATCCGTCATGCACGGTGTCTTTTTCAATGCGCTCCTCACCCGCTATCGGAAAGAGATCAGGGTATTGATATTCATTATTTGTGAAAGCCCCGGCAACTTCTAAAGTCAGTTTATCCCACTGATATCCGGTGCCGGCGGTAAACCAATTGCGATTCATTCCGGGATCGATCGGACTGGGATCGAAATAAAATCCGGCTCTGAACGGAACGCCGGAGAAAAAGCGATGCTCTATGCCGACGTGGACCTTCCAGACATCTTTTAATTTGAAAGAAGTTTCATAAAAATCCGTTGGAATTCCGCTTAAATCAACATCCGGCTTAAACTCATATTCGGCGGAAATATTCGACCAATTCTGATACACAAATTCCAGAAACAGCTCCGTGGGAATTATATTTACCGGTTTCAATGACAATCCAATCCGCCATTCGGCAGGATTACCGAAAGTCGTCTTTTTAATGGCAAATGTAGAATCAACGCCCAAAACAGGAAGCATCGCTGTTGAATCATTGATAAGGTAGATCAAACCGTCTTTTTGGACGGATTTATTTGAAAATTTATAGGATGTGGCAATTGTCAGATGTCTGGTCAAGTCGATCGTCAAGCCCAGATTGGCGTTAACACCCGGATCGATTTGCGGTTCAGATTGATATGATATTGTCTGAGCCGATGCCAGGTTAACGCTTTCGTGAATCACCTGGATTTCATATTTATCCTGGAAATCACCGGGCTGGATAAGTTGCATTGAGGCGCCCAGCCAAATCGGTTTAAACAGATGACAGGCGGCGCCGAAGGCTAAATTCGATGTCGTTCCCGTGCTGCTAATACGATGAAATCCGACGAGAGGATCACGATTGTACTGCCCGAATACAGAGCCCCTGACCTCTTCCTCATATCGGAAATCCCGTTCAGCAGCATGTTGATAAGCCAGCGCAAAAGTCAGTTTCGGTATAAGACGGTAATTTATACCCGCCTGAAAGCCGGGAAACGAATTGCTGTTGACAACGTAGGAGTTATCAGCCAGAAAATCGCCAAAGCTATCCTGTACCGGAAAAGAGCGTTTTTCTTTAACAAAAGCTCCGGTAAAGCCACCATAAACAGTCATTTTATTCCCGGTCAATCCGATTTGGGCCGGATTGAAGAACAGAGCGGATGCGCTTCCGCTACTGCCCCAACCGGAAAATCCCAGACTCACCTGTCGGGCTTCGGCCATAGCCGGCAGATCACCAATAAGAGGACTAAAGTAACTTTGCCCTTGTACCATTGAAAATAATAAAATAAAAATTCCTAAAATAAGGAGTCGTTGTTTCATTTAAAACCTATAATCAAATTGAAGTCTAAAATCGGAGAAAAACTTTTCATAATAAATTTCATCTTGTGGAGAATATATAATATTCTGCTCATTCCCGGTTGCTACCTGACTACCTACGATATTTGTCATCGGGTCGTGCAGATCAAAACTATATTTTAACCTGACGGAAATGTTCCGGGATAAGCGCGAAAAAACCGTCAACCAGCCATGAAGAGCCCGCGTATCGATATTAAATATGCGAAAGTCAGTGTCTTCAAAATTCCACAAGAATCCTTCATAAGTCAACAATGAACCGATAATCTTGATTCGCTCATTGACATTATGGGTGATTGTCACTCCCAGAGCATTACTGGGAGCACCGGCATTGCCAACATAAGAAGCTCCGCCCGTTGCGGCATTTGTCACCAGTCGTGAACGAGGCGTAAATTCCGTAAATCCCAGTGAATACAAAACACGAATCTGGTTGTGTCTGGACATTCTGACGATGGCTTCCAGGCGGGTCTCATTCGCCTGGTAAAATACCGGTGAAAGCGTATTGGTCTTGTCCCGGTGCTGCCACTTCTGGCGAATTCTAAAGCGATATTTAAATACCGGACGGTATTCCATATTAAAGACCAGACGGTTGTACTGAGCATTATCCGCAACCCGGGTCCAGATATCATGTTCAGCGGTTAGTACGAGAGTCCGGTGAAGCTGATACCGCGTGGAATAGTACAGCCCTCTTTCCGCCTGAGGTTGAGCCGAAGCCGAGTACAGATATCCGACTATCGGATCTTTAAGATAGAATATATCCTCGTAGATGGTTCCTTTGAATCTGTGATAGTTACTAAAGGAGCGCTGATAGGGATTATCAAATTCCAAGTCGTAGTCCCGATATAGTAATAAAAAGTTAAAATTACCAAACTGAATATACCCGGAAAGGACCAG
>DPVY01000248.1 GCA_003527965.1 Fidelibacterota bacterium | reverse complement strand
TAATTAGAGTCTGTCTATAAACTTGGGAAACTGATGAATCAGTTAAAGATTATTAACGGCTAATTTCACCTGAATAAATTCAGGTGTTATCTCAATATCTTGATAATATAGCAGTTGAGGCAACACCATCCCGAGAAGTCGGGATGGTGATAAAAATATTCTTTGTATCAAATAACCACTTCTCCCGCAAGGGATGCCTACGGCAAGTGGTTTATACTTTATGGACAGACACTAATTAACCGTCTAAAATTAAAAAAGACTTGACCATATTTGGAAAAGGAAGTATATTAAAATAGTAGCGTTCTTTGATATATATCCTGCAATGGTGTGATCGCAATTTTAGAACCAACATTTCTAAAATGGGAGCTGGTCTTCGGACGTGGAAAGCATGCCTCCTTGTCGAGGAAACTTGAGCCGTTCGAGAGGTGCCCACCGTGATTGACACGGTTCTAAAAAACCTCCACCCGTTGCAGGATATTTATATTTATCGGGTTAATTCTCCTTTAGTCTATCTCAATAACTGCCGAAGTTATCAGCCCCAGATCACTCTGCAAATCATTCAATTCTTTTGAGGGTATTTTCAACGTAATCATTACGAATTCCGGTTTGAATTCCTGTTGAATCGTAATATGATATTTCCGCAATATTCTCATAAGGTCTGAATATTCAGCAAGCGCTATCCGGATCTTCAGAGTACTGATCTCATTAAAGGATTTTCGACCGGCATCATCTAAGGCTAAGGCGGCGGTTTTGCCATACGCCCGAATTAATCCCCCGATACCAAGTTTTGTTCCGCCGAAATAACGGATGACTATACAAAGAGTATTAACGAGACTCCGCCCTTCAAGCGCCGCCTGAATCGGCGGACCTGCTGAACCACGCGGCTCACCGGCGTCGGAATTATAAACCAAAACAGTGTTGCCCTGAAAAACTCGAAACGCCCAGCAGACATGGGTCGCTTTGTGATGCTCTTCTTCAACAGCCTTGATGATTGATTTTGCCGATTCCGGCGATTCCACCGGATAACATCTCCCGATGAATTTCGAACCTTTGACTTTTTGGGAGATTTCCGACAAACGTTTTATTTGATAATTCATGAGGAATAACAGCGATTAATTCAGTACGGTAAATTTTTTCATTATTTTTTTCTTATCCGTAGCGATTTGCAGAATATAAATGCCGGAACTGATATTTTTCGATTGAATCTCTTGCGGTGGAATCCGGATATCATTCACACCAAGAATATAATCATTAGCGTTTAAAAGACGTTGATATACTTGTTGTCCACGCAGGTTAAAGATGTTTACAGATAATTTATTTGGAAAATGACCCAATTGAAACTCAATGGTCAGCGGCTTTTGCTGTTGCCAGGAAAACGGATTGGCATAAAGTGATAATATCTTTGATGATATATTCAGAGTATCCGTCTTATTTACCTGCAGATTGAGGGAATAACTTGAATCCTTCGAACTGTTTGTCAGGAAGATCATAAGCTGATCATTATAGCGGGTTTCGCCAACAAATACATCCGTATTCGTTCTAAAATTCCGATGGATATCTGCGGAGGCAGGTTTGTCAATGAGATAACTTCCGATAAATACATTTTTTTTTGTTGATTCTGTTTCGAGACCGACATACTGGTTATTTTCAAATGATATCATGAACGGCTGCGACGCAAAAGGCTTTACGGTCACATCAAATTGCAGAACATCTTCCAGAACGCCGCTATTGATGTCGGCTATCATTAATTCCGGAAAAAAGACCGCATCCGGTGATACGGCAAAATCTTTGTCGTAGCGTGAACCGGTATAATAGCAGGCTCTCATAAAATCATTATAAAGAGTCGCAAGATTTCCACCACTCTCTGCAATCACATCGGTCAATGATTGAAAAGCGTATTTTGTCTTGATATTTTCCCATATTTCGGATAAAAGGTGCTCATTTTCAGATGGGTCATATTTATCAAGAATAAAACGCACAAACGGTCCGAGACAATACCAGTAATTATTAGCCCAGATCGATGCAGTCGGACGGTAGAAAAAGTCGTTCAGGTAAGCCCAATAATCATTCACTTCGGGATAAGCGCGCTCTTCAAACCAGACTGAACACCATTCTAAAAAATAGGCGTCCCCGTTGCTGGAAGATACTCCGGTCAATCCGTTGGATTCCCACCAGTTATAGCCCAATTGAACCATGTGGAAAAATTCGTGAGCAACTGTCACGTGTAAACCATCAAGCCCTTTACTGTTATAACCATTTTCCTTATAATCATTATCGATAGTCATATAGGAAGTATAGTCATAGGGCTGATTTGTCGTCTCTAAAATAGCGGCTTCAGGATACGTGTAAGCATAGGCGCTGCCAACGTAATTTTGTATATAAATATCCGCTTCCGGCTCTTCGTAATTATCTATGGGGGGTGGTTGAAATCCCAGCGTATCAACTAATATGCGATATGAATATTCGGCGGTTTTGGCGGTTTCCCAAACATAGTCGGGAACTCCGTGAACATGGGTCGATGTCGAATCAACGGCATCATAACCATCGGTGGTATAGTGAATTTTAAAATGTCCGTCGGCGCTAATGTAGGCCTTATCCAATATCGGTCTGCTGAATTGGGCTTTCCCTAATATTTTTTCCCGGTGTTCGGGGTGAATCATCACTGATTTGATCGCAGATACTGCGTTCGTCGATGAAGAGCTGTTGTACTGCTTACCGGCAGATTTTGAATCAAGATATCCTTTAATCGCCGTAAAAGAGTCTTTTCCCATTACCGGAAGACAAAACATGAAAAGTATGAGATATACCCGATATATATTTGACCTCGATTACTTTTGTCGGAATAAGAGAGTTACCGGAACGCCCCGAAATCCAAATTTTTGACATAATTTATTCCCAAGAAATCGCCGGTATTCTTCTTTGATACCCTTCGGATAATTGCAGAAAAATACAAATACCGGTGGCTCTTTTTTAACCTGAGTTACATATTTTATTTGAATATATTTACCCTGTACCGTCGGCGGAGGGGTCTGATCGATCACGGCTTGAAAATAGTTGTTTAAAGCATTGGTCGGTATTCTCTGTTGTCCGGCAAGATAAACATCACGAGCCGTGCTCAGGATTTGTCCAATCCGCTGCTTGGTCAACGCTGAGATAAATATCATCGGATAGTGTTCAAGTTCGGCAAAACGGTAAATAATATCACCCTGGTATTGTTTTAGGGTGTTGGATTCTTTTTCCACAAGATCCCATTTATTGATCGCGAGCACCAGTCCTTTTTTGCGGTCAAGGATCGAACGAACGATTGCGGCATCCTGCCGGTCAAATCCCTTCACGGCATCAATCACCAGGACGGCAACGTTGCACCGTTCAATTGCCCGGTCGGTGCGAACATTACTGTAAAACTCGATATCGTCTTTAATGTTCCGTTTTTTACGAAGACCAGCCGTATCGATAATGGTTATACTTTCGCCATGATATTTAATTTCCGAATCGATTGAATCACGGGTAGTGCCCGGAATATCTGTTACAATTAATTTATCAATGCCTAAGAGACCGTTTACGAGTGATGATTTGCCGGCATTGGGCATTCCTATAATTGCTAATCTTAAATGATTCTCTTCATCTTTTTCAGGCGGGGCTGCCATAGGTAATTTTTCCAGAATGAGATCGAGTAAATCACCAATGCGTCGCCCGTCTTGAGCTGAAATGGGATTTACTTCCCCAAATCCAAGTTTGAAAAATTCAAACCGGTTTTGTTCTTTTATCTCATTATCACATTTATTGGCGACGAGCAGTATGGGCTTATTGGAGGTTCTCAACAGGTTTGCTATCTGTATATCCATTGGCATAATTAAGTCATTGGCATCAACCATAAACAAAATTAAATCGGATTCTTCAATAGCCAGTT
>DPVY01000029.1 GCA_003527965.1 Fidelibacterota bacterium | reverse complement strand
TAACCGCTTCAGCGGTCTAAGATGTTTCCGCACTTTATATCCCAACCAGTTGTTTCGCGAATTTATGCATGTCAAATTGCACAATGTCCCTCCGCTTGATATTCCGACCGGAATAGCGGATGGATTCATCAAGATACCGGTTGTAATTTTCCAGTAGAACCTTCTTCCCGTCCGCATTCAAAGTCATTCCGTTCAGATAAGGATCAAATAATTTTTGCGTCACTTTCCTCGCGGAAAAAAGTCCTAAAACCGTATCTTCGGCATAAATTCGGTATGCTTCGATGATATCAAAGACCAGAGACGTTTTATTGTAATTATCAGTGTGAATAAAACCCACATAAGGGTCCAACCCGGCAATGATACAGGCCCGTTCTACAATGCCGTAAAGCACACCGTAAGCATAGTTTAGCAGGCAATTAAACTCATCTTTTGCAGGATTGCGGGAACGTTCGGAAAACTGAAACCGTTCCGACAATAGCCCTCCTAACAGCTGCCAGTACTGCCGCCCGGCATAGCCTTCAATACCCAGAATCTTATTCCGCACATCAGAGATATTCCCGTCCAACCGATTTAAATCGTCAATCGACCTGGTCAATAAATTGATGACATTTGTAATCTCCACCGATTGCCGGGTACGGCGGTCGCGCAACTGTCTCAGAAAATCAATCTGCCCCTCAAAACGTCTTAATATCCACTGCAATCCAATCCGGAGCCCTTCCGGTTTAACACTTAACTCCACCTGGGCACGGCGAATTCTAGTAGTGGAGCCCAGCCGGCTATGCCAGATCCTACCGTAAGGATTGCCGAATTTATCGGCAAAAAGAATGTCGATATTGTGTTCAACAGCCATTTGGATAACATCGGAAGTGAGGTGCACTCCGGTGGTAATTAAGATAGAAGTAACCTTTTTAGGAGAAATCAATTTCTTCTCGCCATCGGCGCAAATCTCGAAAAGGTTTCCCGATTTATGAATGGCGGCGCCATAGGTATTGATGACTAATTGCATGGGACGATCCGATCGTAAACTGCCGAAGCAGTTAGTGTGTAGCAAAGATCGTGGCATTCAATCACCCTGTTAAAACAGGGTGTTGTCTCAATTCCAACATTTCGGTTCTTGGGATAACACCCGATTTTCCCACCAGGGACTCCCGCTGGAGTAATCGGGTGATCAGATACCGCCACCCAACCCGGTAACCGCTTTAGCGGTTTATTAAAATACATAGCATCCGCCATCATCGACGTCACGTTTCAGGAAGTTAGATTCATTATCATTCTTTTTCCCAATAGCCAAAATTTCTAAAGCGAATTCCATTATACAATCAAACACGAGTTATCACTTTCAGGCAGATAAAAACCAATATCTTCAGAATAATAATCCATATTTAATGACCACAATCCAAAGTATTGATCAGCAACTTCCTCTGGACAAAAACCACTTTTTGCAATAACAGAAACGGTTAAGTTCGATATTCTTCCAGATAGTCTTCTCCACTTTTCTCGCCTTATCCATTTATCGCTAATTTCAGATATGTTGAATATTTCTTCTTTCAAAGATTGATCTCTTTCTAAAATAACAAATTCATATTTTTCTATTTCTTTCCCTCTCAGCAATTCTCGTATAGGAAGAAACTCACGGAAATATGCAAAGGATTCGCAAATGTTTTTGCCTTGAGATACACCATCAGAGCCCATAAGCTCCTCGAAGTATTTTTCGGTTAAACCAAGAATATTCTTCTCAAAGACACAACCGTAAGTTTTCACCACGTTACGAGTTTTTTGCAAATGAATATCATTATAAATCATTTCCGAAAATAATTTCCCGTTTTTTGATCTAATCTGTACAATTTTTACTGGACAATTTCCTCTACTACCATTACGATTGCATCTGCCTGCAATCTGGATTATACTATCAAGAGGAGCAAAATCACGAATCACTACAGTCATATCAATATCAACACCAGCTTCAACGCATTGCGTTGAAACAACAATGCACGGTTCCTTCTTAATAAAAAACTTTTTAATCTTGTTTATTCGTTCAAGTCTATCTATTGGAACCACATCTGCACTGATAAAAAACACAGAACATTTTAAATTCTCTTCAGATATATATTTTTGTATATCCATAAAAATCTTTTGAGCAGAAGCGCGAGTATTAAGAGTGATTAATACACGGTCTTCATTTATTACCCAGTGAGTAATTTGGGAAATAATATAAACACTAAAATCATCTATCTTCATCACTACATCATTTCTGATATCTGAAAAATCAATTGTGTAACGATTCAATGATGAAAAATAATGACGGTAATTTCTCATTAATGGAACTGATTGTGATATAAATGAAGGCAAAGTTGCTGACATTAATAGGATTCTAGATTCGGATAACCTCGTAATAGCACAAAGTACTTCCTCCAAAGGTTTCCATAGTTTTGTCGGTAAGCTCTGGACTTCATCAATAATAATAACTGAATCCAAAAGATTATGAAAACGCATCTGATATTTGGCTTTAGGATTAAAAATTGTATAAAGAAATTGATCATAAGTAGTAATAATTAAGTCGCTTCGCCAGGTATCAATAAAAAATCCTTCCTCTTTTTCTTCAAGAAAATCACTGAATTTTCTATCAGATAGTGAATGAGAAGCAATTAGCCAACTTCCATCATAATTGATTTCTCCTATCTTTAATATATTTTTATATTCATCTACAGTTTGATCAATTATCGATAAAAACGGTAAAACGATTATGATTTTGGGAAATACTGATGTTTTATTGTATATGTCATCTCTTTGTTTTAATGCCCATGTTGCTGATAATAAAGTTTTACCAGAACCAGTAGGTGAAGTCAAAGTAAAAATTGATTTACCGCAATTAATATTTTGTATTTCTTTCCGTATTTGATCTCGAAGAATATTTATTTTTTTTCTCGGCGGTTTCCCTATTTTTTTTTCAATCCATTCTAATTTCCAGTCATGACGCTTATAAGCTATATGTTTATGAATATCTGCTACTAATAATATCTTATCTGCTTCAAGCAGCAAAGAAAACATAAATTGAGTCATAATTCTATAGCATATTACTGTCTCGAGTGATTGATTGTCTAATATTTCTACAATCTGGTCCTCCAGCAAATCACTAATTCTGTCAGACGGATGCTGAAGATCAATATATTTGGGAACAGAAAAAAAAGAAGAAAGTTGCTTTATTAAGTAATTTTCCCCGGTCAACCAATAATTCATCATATCTACTAAAGTCAATAGTTGCGAATGATGTCCACCAATGCACTGCAATATTTGAAAAAGTTGTATAGGGCTGTCTTGATATTTTACACTTGTTATTAGAGCCGATAACTTGGAATGGGCTTTCAGAGCAGGATCGCCGTTATATTTATCTGGCTGTATGATATATTCTTGGAAGAACCTGCTCTTTTTACCCTCATCATGAAATCTTATTATATCTTTCATCAGGTTAGATTGAAGGTTCAACATTGTTTTTCTAGAGTGAAATGAGGTTATAAACTCAAATCCAATCTCTACTTCCTCAATATGCCGAGACAACTCTTTTTTAGGATAATGTGATAACATCATTACATGAATATTATTTTCCGATTTTCAACTTCAAATGCTTGATCTGTAACTAAAGGGATTGTTTTCATATCCCTTTCAAAATAATAATTACAATGGGAAAATACCCTGTCTTTATTGACTTCTCTCGGCATTCGCACACAGTGAAGAATTAATTGATTATCAAAGATTTCATCCATATCTAGTTCACCAGCAGATTCTGGAAATGCGCTTGATATTGAGTATTTACTTTTCACTAATTGAATAGCGGTCTCATTGGAAATCCACTGAAGGTCTGCGATATGTTCGGAGATTCCTAAACAAGGACAAAAATGCCAACGGTGTTCTTTAATTCTATTCGCAAATTCATCATGATATTTTTCTGGTAATGACACCCAAATTTCATAAATAGGATTAAATAACCATTCTTGCTTAAGTCTTTTCTGATTGGTTACTTCACTACTAGATCCTTTTATGTTTTTATAAATAGTAGAAGGTAATTTTGCCGGTAAAGACTGATGAAATTTATTAGTCACCCAAAATTTTTCAGGTAGTTTGCCACTTATTGCTATATATGTGGGTTCAAGCTCGATTTGGGAAATGTCTTTTTCTATACCGATGACAGCTCCAATTAAACCTATAATTGAAGTTCTTGGTGGAAAAGGATAAGAAGGCATACTTACGTTTGCTTCTGCATATAAGAAATGGCCAAATCTTCCCGACAAAAGAAAATGTACAATCTTCATAAAAATGGCTCCTTAATTTCTATTTATCGATCTCCAAATTTATCCATTTTTCATCGCTGGGAATCTCTTGGACTATTGTAACATCATCGGATTTTTGATACAGTATTTTTTCTATCTTATCAGTATTATCGGTGAGACGTTTGATTAGAACAGAAATATCCAATTTGTAATTATTTGGAGACGACCATTGCTTTGCTCCTTTGTTGCTATCTGATGGTACCGCCTTTACATAATCCTGAAGCCTTCCAAATTGAAATTCTTTTCCACTCTTATAGACAATATTCAACAAAAAGTGCGGTATTTGACCTTTTTTTGTTCTGGTATTGGCACTCTCCCTAACACATCTCCATAGTGCTTTTATGAAGAGATCATAATCATCATCGGTAAGTTTTGCGATCTTGGCACTGTTTTCATTAGCAACACCGGAAAATGCAATTAATCCATAGCGAATTCCGTAAAATTGTGTAAACGTTCCCTGGCTCTTTTCTTCATCACTTCCGAATTTTGACGTTCCATGAATATCGACAAATTCAACGTCATGGATTATTTCACCCATGTTGATTTGTACTGGACCCGTCATTGTTTTCGGAATTGGTTTCGGTTCCCACTTCTCTTTTTTCTTATCTGTTTCCTCCTCTGCTTTGAAGGCATAAGAACTACCAAATAGTCTGGCATCAATAAAAGCATCTTGAAGTATTTCTACTATCCTTTTACCGGTTGCTTTGGGTTGTTTGTTTTTCTCCAAATAGTCAGCAACTCTACCTGTCAGGTTCGTAGTTTTTTCGTCAATCGTATCTACTAAAATATCTTCCCCAATTTGTTTGAAATAATCACGAATAAAACGTTTAAGCCGGACATCTGTAACGAATACGGTATTATCCGGCAACACCCTTGGACGATTTTCATACGGATCGCCATTCGGATTACCCATTTTAATGTCATACAAGAACAAGAATTCATTTCGATGAGATAATGTTTTTGATCCTTGATCTTCACTTTTCGAAATACTTACTTGATTTTCCATGTTATTTTTCTCCTTGTGTGTTTTTTGTTGGAATTATTTCACTGCTAATAGATTGTCCGAGCAGTAGAAAGTAATTTGTTGAGACAGAATCTAATTCAATCTTATCACCTATTATCATTCCTATATGTCCCAGCTCTTTTATTACTTCTCGTACTTTTTCATTACTCTCCGCATCATACGCTAATAGTTTTTCTCTTGTTTTCACATATAGTTCCGGAAGATCGATACCCTTCAAAGTGAGACGCTTTAACCATGTTAGTGCATTGGCGCTAACATTGATTCCTCTCCCACCTTG
>DPVY01000078.1 GCA_003527965.1 Fidelibacterota bacterium | reverse complement strand
TAGTTGCTCGACATAATCACCGTAACTGACACCGTCGTCACGGAGCACGTTGCAATAGTTCCAGAGTTTTGATACTAATGTTGCAGCATCGGTCATAATAACATTTGTTCCTTACAATTAGTATTATTCCAAATTATATATTGATTTCAGGTTATACAAGATTTCTTCTTTATATGTATTTCTTAATCCTAGATTCTTGAGACTGATAGCCACGCCACCTTCAATCTGTGAAATAAACTTGCTCAAATCCGCTTTGATTGATTCCGGTAGTACTACTCTGTTCTCTAAAGAAAGCAGCGGATATAATCGGAATACATCATTTTTATGTTTATTAATATCATTGGCATCTATGTTTTCCCCAGCCTCTTTACGTTTATTCAGATCAAGCCAGGCCCGGGCTTTAAGTGGAATCAGGTATTCCGGAATCACCACCATCAGACCATCGGAATTACGTTTTCCACGGTGTATAAAATCATAGTATTCATCATTTAGAAGAATTGCCGATAGACTTGATATTTCTTCATCTATAGGTATTGGAGTCAGGTGCCCTGTACCTTTATAATCCAACGAATCCGGTTTTCTAGAAAACAGTTCCAGCATTTTCGGAAATGTAACATCCCTAGGAGTATGAAATCGATAGAAGAGTCGTTTTCCTGTGCTTTTTTGTCGGTTTTCATATTCGCCCTTATCGATGAATATCCAAAAAGCCTCAACAAAATCACGATCTAATGCTTCAACGTACAGAACAATATCTAAATCGCTGGTTGCCCGGAAGTCCATTCCAGCATCTTCCATGGCAACTGTACATGCCGCACCACCAATTAATACATAATGTTTTTCATAATCTTTGAAATGCTCTTTGAATATATCTAAACCTTTTACCATTCAATTCTCTCCATCATTTGCTCAAGCGCCTTTTGTACACGTTCATCTTTGTTATCACGCAAACTAAGATATAATGAATATTTATCTACAACGTTATTCTGAGAAAATAATCTGGGAGAATATGACCAAACTTCAATTTCGACTGACCCCGGTTCTTTTTGAGGACGCTCAATTAAATCCCGGCGATTTATATTTAATTTCCATTCCTCTTTGCTAAATGCAACTATCGGAACAGATGGTTGAGCCAGATTGCTATACACAGATAATCCGGACAAACCGGCTGTTACCCCGTACCGCTGATAATCATCATCAATTATCCATGTCCGTTTTCTGACCGGACTAATAAGAAGTTCAAGTGCTTTATCCCATAATTCACTTTTTGATAATTCAAAAGAAAGCACTCGTTCACGGCCGTCAATCATTACTTTGCCTAAATCAGCCGATTCTATTTCATCAAATGCCCTTGATAGCGTCATAACAGTATATTTCAGCCGGTTGGCCAGAATAGAAGGCGTCAGCAGCTGATTAATTCTGTTATTCAGAACATAGAGAATAACAGCTTGTGTGGAAGGACTGAGTGTTTTACGGGATTCCTTAATTTGCCGGTAATGTTCCCTGAGATCAATTCCCAGAAATGGCAGGTACAACTGATTTCCCGGAATTGCAAAAGACACTTTTTGTTCTATCAACCGCTTACGATTAAAAGCAGTTACTTTAGGATGAATATAGATGACTTCACCATTCCAGTTATTCTGAACAGTAGAAATATGTTTCTTCACAGTTGCAGGAGTTTGTTCGTTTTCATCCTTTGCTACCATCAATAAACCGAGCACATTTAATATATTAATCTCATAAAACAAATAAAGATCATTTAGGTAAATCGGTAGTCTTCGACTCTCTGCCCATTTCTCTGCTTTTACAGAGATATTAAGTGTCTCGTAAAGGTAGTCTTCAAATCTGTGTATTAAATTCATTGTCATTCCGCTTTATATTAACATTAATAACGCACTGTAACATAAGAAATGTTAACGTGCAATACAAGTGTTAACTAAACATATTAACCAATCTCGATTCGAATTGAAATAGCGTTATATTCGCGATAAGTATCACTTTGTGACTATTATTGCAAATGAATCGTTAATTGTCATTGACTATTTCTCTTTTGGGCTTTGATTCTCTCCAACAACTCGCTGGCAGGTGGATCCGATGGATCCTGCGGTACCAGCTTCCCCTCAAACGCCCGCTTCAGGATGGATTGGCGGAGAGATTGGGAGCGCTTGAGTTCAGTATCGATGACAAGTTCAGATTCATCGATTATTGAAAAAAGTCTATCAATTTCATTAACGATTTCCTTTTGTTCATTATATGACGGAATCATTATTGGTAATTCTTCAAACTTTGATTTGTTCAGAATTGGAAGTGTAGTTGAAGAGGATTTTGATAATATTTGATTTTGAAAGAATGGTGAAATGGCAGCGAAGTATAAGTACTCAGAAAGAATCCCTTCTTCATTAAGAATTGCATTTATTTGTTGATTGGATGCACCTTCTTTTCGGATGAGTCCTGTTTTACCAATTGTAGCACCAATGCATGTAACTAAAACAGTGTTTTTTCGAAGCAATCTTGCTTTTAAAATACCTTCAGAGGACAAGGAATCTGAAGACGTATTTACGTTGTACCCAGAATTCAAATCAGTCGGTTTATAAAAAGGATATTCATTACCATAATACTCTAATTTTGATTTACTTGGAGTTGTACCAGTAACAACTTCACCTATTGATTTCAAATTCGCCCACACCCACCCATCCGGCAAGTCCGGCAGATTGGATGTGTCCACCGGCTTCGGCGGCTTGTACTTGCCGCCCAGGCGTTGTTTGCGCTCCGCCTGAATCCGTTCCAGGAGCACCGACGCCGGCTCAATCCGTTTTCCGTTTTCCCTTCTCCATTCTTCCGTGAGTTTCCCTTCCACGGCGGCTTTGAGCACCGACTGGCGGTATTGCTTCAGCAAAGTTTTGGCTTTCTGCAGGGCGGCAACCCCGGCGTCGAGTTTGGTGAAGAGTTCTTCGATCTTGGCAGCGATGCGCTGCTGTTCGGGGAAAGGGGGAAGGGGAATTTCGAAACTTGAAATTGTATCAAATTTCACGCGTGGATGATGAACTCCAGACACATTAATATTCGCAAATCGAACAAAGTCTGGCATTAGAAGTCTGTATTTGAGATATTCGTTATTCAAATGACATTGTGGAAAAACAAGCAAATCAGTTGAGCAAATACCATTAAAAGTAGCACACCAGACTTTATTTAGATATGGCCTAAGTTTCCCATATAATAAATCACCCTTTCTGAAGATTGACTTACTACTTTTTACTTCATTTGAATAGCCATATTCAATTAATTTACCTGTATCTTTTTCAATGTGTTTAAGACCAACGTATCGTGTTTTTTCAATATTTGAAGGATTAGTTTTGAGTTTTGACTGACAAGTAATATCACCAAGCCTAACTATTGACCAATTATTCGGTAATCCACTCACTCTGTCAGCGCCTCTGCCTGTCAATGTTATTTTGATAGGTCATTCAATTCTCGGATTATCTGATTAAACTTGTCTCCAAATACCTTATACGCTTTCATCAAGCCGCCGCGATCGTAAAAGGGCACGCTGTCAAAGTCATCTACTTCGATCTCCACGCTGGTGGCGATGTGATCTTTGATCATCTTCAGCCATTCCAGTTGTTCCGGGCTGAAGTCGTTACCCGCTTTACGCTGATTATCCAGCCAGTTCTCAAAGCGCTGATCGATACTCTGATAAAAGGGCGTCAACTGTTCCTCTTTTCCCAAACCATATCGGATTAGCGAGATCAGATCAGTCAGCAGTTTATCCGGTCCCCGCCGCCGTACCCGGTCCTTATCCAGCTGCTCAAAGGCAAACCAGACCCGGTCGGTATTCAGGTTGTAGGGCGGGTTCTCCATCCGTTTTGCCAGTTCTTTGATCATCTCATAGGTCAGATGACGTTTATCATAAGGTTGATTGTAGATGATCTGAAGCGCCGTAATCTCATCCTGATTGGCTTGCATGAATTCCCGGAAGGATTTGATGAGGACATTAGCCTTCTCTTTAGCATTACTGTCATAGCCGGCGGATACAACATTGTCTATACTAACAGTATCAATGGTTTGTTCATTGCGCTGCTTTAGTTCAATGAGTTTATCCCTGAACTTCGGATCGTCAAATACCTTGCAGGCATTCATGGTAAGTTCATCAGTGGTCTGCTTGATCTGTTCCTCGGAAGGTGAATCTGTCTGAAATAGCGTTTTGGCTTTTTCCATTTGAACATCGTGATCCACGGCGTCCAGTAATTGATTACTTATAGCGGTTAATGACTCACCGCCGGAAACGACTTCCAGCTCCTTGTGCTGCTCTTTATCTAATTGCAGGTTCAGGCGTGACAGACGTCCGGCTAGTGAAGTTATAGAATCTTCATCCCGTGCTCCAAAAGCGATCTGCTGGATCAGTTTATTAAATGGAACTGTGCGTTTACGCTCCAGCGGTTTGGAATCAATTTTCACCGATTCCGTCACACCAACTGCATCTACTACAATAAAATGGGTTTTATCACGAGTATCCGGAGTTACCGCAACCAGATCGGTGCTGGAAATGACTCTTGTACCGCGCCCGATCATCTGTTCAAAGTACAGCCTGGATTTGATATTCCGCATGAATAGCAGACATTCCAGGGGTTTAATATCCGTTCCGGTGGAGATCATATCCACGGTTACGGCAATACGCGGATTATACGAATTCCGGAAGCTGGCAATCAGGTTTTCCGGCGTGTCGCCAGTAGTCTTGTAAGTGATCTTCTTGCAGAAGTCGTTACCTTTATCGAATTCCTGCCGGGTTATCTGAACGATATTCTCGGCGTGGGCATCGTCTTTAGCAAAGATCAGGGTCTTGGGAACTTCCGTTCTGCCGGGGAATATCTCAGTGTTCAATTTGTCCCGAAACGTACGGATGACCGTCCGTATCTGATCGACAGAGACTACTTCCCGATCTAATTGCTTTTCGGTATAGACAATGTCCTCATCCAGCTGCTCCCAGCGCTTTTCCCGTGTGTATCGGTCTTGCTTCGCAACCCAGAAACCGGTCCCGATCTTACTGCCCTGCTCTGTAATCTGAGTTTGAATACGATATACTTCAAACCCGACATTTACCCGGTCGGCAACCGCCCGTTCGTGATTATATTCCATGACCAGATTTTTATTGAAGAATCCAAAAGTCTGCTTGGAGGGCGTGGCTGTCAATCCAATGATAAAAGCGTCAAAATATTCCAGCACCTGCCGCCATTGGTTATAAATCGACCGGTGACATTCATCAATGATGATGAAATCAAAGGTTTCTATCGGGATTTGCGGATTGTAAACGACCTCTTTTGGTGCAGTAGTTTCGTCAGTAATATCGTATAGAGAAAGTTCTTCCAGATCGTCTTCAATGGGTTCGCCTCTGAGCATACTGTAAAGGCGCTGAATTGTTGTGATACAGACTTTATTGACCGGATCAATTACGTTAGATGAAAGCAACTGAACATTATATAATTCAGTAAATTTCCGTCCGTCGTCAGGAGTGATATATTGAGCAAACTCACCGCGAGTCTGGCGTCCCAGAGTTTTACGGTCCACCAGGAACAGGATTCGTTTTGCTTTGGCAAACTTTATCAGGCGATAGACAAACGATACCGCCGTAAAGGTCTTACCACTGCCGGTAGCCATCTGGATTAAGGCTCTTGGTCGGGCGTTGCGGAATGATTCTTCCAGGTTTGTGATTGCTTCAATCTGACATTTTCGCAAACCGGTAACATTCAGTTCAGGGAATTGTTTCAGACGACCGCGTAATGTAACGGCTTCCGATAGATATTTCTGGAGTGTTTCGGGGAGATGAAAGGTAAATACCCGTCGGGAACGATAGTCCGGGTCCCGCAGGTCTGAGAAGAAGGTTTCGATTCCGGTGCTTTCATAGGTAAAGGGTAAGGGTAATTGAAAATGGGGTATGTTTTCCGGGAAGTTCTTCCCGTATTTTATGCTCTGTTCATGGACGCCGCCAAGGGTTGTGCCCTCGGCTTTGGCTTCGATAATACCCACTGCTTTACGGTCGATAAACAGCATATAGTCGGCTGGTCCTGCCCCTGTCGGAAATTCCCGTACGGCAACGCCTAACCCGGCGCCGAGATTAATAGTTTTGACGTCCTGTATTAACCAACCCGCCTGGATTAATTGACGGTCAATGTGTTGACGAGCCAGTTCTTCAGGCGTCATATTCAGGCCTCACTTTTAGCAGTATCCATTCATAACCGTTTACAGTCTCTGAATTTTAACATCTATGAATATAATAAGCAACTGAAAAAATGATGGCAGAAACACCTTATAGGAACCTAATTTTTACTTGCTCGTATTTTCAGATCGCATTTTCAAGTCGAAATAATATAGTAAAGTGATTTTACGTGTGTAAGGGGAAAACGCTGTAATAAGTATTCATATATAATGGGACTCCAAAGTCTTTTGTTTCCTGCCCCCACCCCCCTTCCAGAAAAGAATAAATGCATCGGTGTCGGGCGAAATACTCCCCTTTTTAATACCGTAACCCCGAGCACGCTCTCTCCTGGAAACAACAAATTCCTGGTGATACTAGACAATTCCGCATACTACTTATTTTACCCGACAAGGAACACGTAAAACAGGTATCTCTCTCGTCGAGAAACGCAGTAACACTTCTATTCAACCATTATCAAAAAGGATCTGTTTTCAGTACATAAAGGGTACCCTGAACCAGTCATTTACGGAAAACCCAGTGTACGAGCTGAGCAGCGTATAAGCACAAATCTGGTCCACATTTATAAACAATTTCACCTTCACAGACGCAAACACCCGGGCTAGGACAGATGCAAACCCGGAGCAGGCACCCCAAAATCTGATAGGTCTTGATACCCATGAACGGCACTTTTAAGCCCCCCAGCGCTCGTCGTGAAACGCCATTTCCGACCCTGTCTTAAGCAATTCAATTAACCTATAAAATGCTCAATAATAGCGGACCCCCCCACCGTACCTTAACAATCCAAAAAAGGAGGTAACAATGGTTACTCGTTTATCAATCCAGCCGGTCGAAATCCGGCATCTCAATGTTCCACTATCCGAAAATGATGGCAGTATCATCATCGGCGAACCCGTTCCGAATACGGATATGCTTGATCCGGTGGAACAGCGTTTCTGTTTAGGGTCGTTCATTCCGGAAATCCGGGATGTGGACAGCATTCGATTAAAGCCGGAAGACGGCTGTCATGCCCAAAGCAGCGATCCCAGCGGAGCCAGTAAATTATTCACGCTACTGACTCAAGTGAGCAAGGATTTGCTTGGCGGCAGCGGCGTCAACAAAGGCAATTTCTACGCTCTCAACTGGAAAGATCACCCCTTCCAGACAGCCGGTGATGCTGTGGGCTATTTGTCATTGCTTATGACCCCATTTTGCACCAGAGATGATCAACCGGAAGCCTATTCGGGCACCGTCTTAGTATTGTCTGAAAAGGATTATGAAGCCCGAACCGGTTTGCCGGGCGGATACGGCATCATTCTCTCAAACTCTGTAGAAGGACAAACACGGATTCTGATCGACAACCGAGCCATCGGTAAAGGTCTGTGTGTGCCGAGATCGTTCTTTGAAGGTATCGGGATCAGTTACCCCGAAGATTGGAAAGACTTCGATCTGATTATGTGCGTCAGTGATATTAAGGTTAATGCTCCTAAACCCGGCGTCTATGGCTGCCAATTCGGGATTTCTAATATCTCCACGCAAACGATCCGAGGTCAGGCAATCAATTTGGGATTCGAGTTCTGGCAGTTCATCAAGCCGGATTCGACTCTCAATGATCAGTTGATAAACCAAATAACATCGCAAGTATTGCCGAAATACCGGGACATGATTCTCACCCTGGAAAACCGAAGAAAGTTGGCCGCCTACCTGAATAATCAAGACTATGAACCGTTGAAATTGCATCAGAAACTGGAAGAAGCGCTGTTGGTCCTGGGACCGGAATATCCCTGGGTGTCGAAGCAATTAGAAAAGATAGTTTCCAATTATCTGCTTCACAAGCCATTCAAGGGAACTGAATTCAGGCTAATTGTCGTTGTTACGGATTCGGTGTACGCGCAGATTAAGGATAAGCACAAAACAAGGAACCCCGTGATTGCAGGTAAATACCCGATTACGGGCGGATTATTGAAATTATCAGACGCCTGCCGGATTGGTCCGTATATTGTTCTATCCAAAACACAGGCTGATCTGATCAATGCCGATTCCGACGGCGATTGCGGGTTTGTCTGCGAGCCCGACAGAAATCCCTTATTTCAGACCATTCTGAATCGTGAATTAATTAAGCCCACCAGAGACATTGATATCCCGGAGAAGGAGAAATACAGCCTGCCGCTGACGACTGAAAACCTGGCTAAGACCATGTGGCGAATATTCCTGACTTCAAACCAGATCGGAGCCTTAACAATCGGTTATTTCCTGTCTGAGATGAGCAATGAACTGTTCGACACCAATATTGACCTGTCCACCTTCTACCGGGGAATCGAACGGGTAATCAAATCAAGCAAACATAAAATGGATATTACTTTCCTGAACGAACTGGACTGGGAAACTATAAAGAGTCTGCGGGAATTATTGAGCATGCCTTATTTGCGGGCAGAGAAGAAGAGCCTGACCAAGCAGATTAATACTGCCCGTGTCGACAATCT
>DPVY01000114.1 GCA_003527965.1 Fidelibacterota bacterium | reverse complement strand
TTCTAATTTGATGATATCACTTTTCAAAATCAGTTTCGTTGACCCATCCTGCTTTTATTTTCTCCCCATCCATATACCTTTTGTAAAAATTACGATTTCTACCTGCATTTTTATATTCATCAAAAATGTTACCTCTGCCAAACATTCGAGGATCTCCCTGCTTTTTCAACTCATTGAATAATTGCTCTTTGAGCTTCTTTTTCATATCTTGCCATTCAGACTGATCGGCCAGGTTATGAACACAGTCCGGGTCCTTCTTTATATTGTAGAATTCTTCTTTAGGACGTTTGCCAAAAGATTGGTCCCATAATATAGAGGATCCGTTTGTTCTGCGGTCATTAAGGATTTCTGTTTTCGTCGGACTACCGTCGCAATTCAAGTAGCCTGTTTCAGGATTACCGGCTGGCCAACGAGACGGTTCAAAATTATGAAGATATAAGCAGCCATCCTTCACAATCCCGCGAATAGGATATCCCCAGTCATGGGGACGGCCAACATCATGACGCTCTTTCCCGACTAAAACATGATCCCTTTCGGCATTCACCAATCCGGATTTATCCGAATAAAAAATGTCCGTTAAACTCTTACCCTCGATCGGTTGCATCCCACTCCCTTTTTCGTTGACTTCGGCTACCTCGAGAAAGGTTGGAGCCAAATCAATAAAATTCACGAAATCATCGACCACACGCCCTGGATTTTTCAAGCCATTTTTCCACATAATGGCTAAGGGAATATGGTTGGAATATTCATACGCCTGACCTTTGATTCGCGGGAAAGGCATACCATGATCAGTGGTGACAACGACCAGCGTATTGTCCATCTCACCTCTTTCTTCAAGGATGTTAAGCATCTTTTGCAGGTGTTGATCAAAATGTTCGATCGCATACGCATAATCGAGCATATCCTTTCTGACGGTCTCATTGTCCGGCCAAAAAGAAAAGACCCTGTCAATCTCCGAAAGTTTTTTCCCGCCTTTCTTTATGCCTGACTCGTATTCATAACCCCGATGAGCTTCATGACAGCCGTACCAAAAACAGAATGGTTTACCAGCCGGTTTTGATTCAACTAAATCCTGGAAATTGGCTGCATAGTCGCTGTTTGATATACCTCGGGCTGGCGACGTGGTCTTCTTTTCATCAAAATATTTTCCGGTCAATTGCCTTGTCTTACCGTTTATTTGCCCCGGAACTCCCGGTCCCCATCCTTTGCCGGTATAGCCCACATAATATCCATTTTCGGACAGGGCCTCTGCATAAGTCTTAAATTTCGCTGGAAAAAAGCAGCTATGGTTCGCCGCTTCTTCCAGCTGCCAGGAATTACGTCCAGTGAGGATGCAAGCGCGCGAAGGAGCGCATTTAGCATTGGGCGTATAGGCGTTGCTGAATAGGACGCCCTCTTTAGCCACACTATCGAATCCAGGAGTATTGATCCAGAAACAACCATACGCACTCATATGCGGGTAGGATACATCCTCCGCTACACAGAATAGAATATTGGGTGGTGGTGTGCCAGAGGTACCCGGTTTATCGTTCTTACATCTTTGCATACTAAAGGCAAGCGCCGCCAAAGAAGCATTCTTTAAAAAATCACGTCGGTTCATTTGATTTTCCTTTCTTTCTTTAAACGCTCTCGGTTTAAAATATTAAACAGTACAATTTGGTTTTACTTTGTAGCTCCATTCGCCATGGAAATAATCTCCGAATAAGTTTATTTAGTAAAAATTACATAGTACAATCTATTGTTCATATTCAAATGCAAAATCAGAATCCTTTATATGGGCTTTTTGCATAATCACTTTTATTTGCTGAACAATATCCGGATGTCGATTAGCAATATTGTTTTTTTCTTCAATATCATTTTCCAGATCATACAACTCTATCGGGGCAGCAGGATTGTTTGTCATATTCAGACGCACACCTTTCCAGTTACCCAGCCGAACAGCCTGTTTTCCACCCTTTTCATGGAATTCCCAATATAGATAGTCATGTTGTATCTGATTGTTCTTACCTAACAACGTCGGAAGAAATGAAATCCCATCGATTTTGGATGTTACCTGTGTTTGTGCAATTTCCGCAACTGTCGGCATTATGTCCCAAAATGCTGATATATGATCGGTGACTCTACCTGGTTTGATTTTTCCCGGCCACCGTGCGAACATGGGAATTCTGATACCACCTTCATACAAATCACGCTTTATTCCACGCAGATTACCAGTACTATTAAAAAACCACGGGTCTGCTCCGCCCTCCTTGTGAGGCCCATTATCACTGGAAAATATAATAAGAGTATTTTCCTCAATGCCCAGATCCTTTACCTTTTGAATGATTTCACCGATATGTTTATCCAGGCGGGTTATCATTGACGCAAAGGCAGCATGAGGTTTGGATTGTGAGGCATAACGTCTGATTTCCAGATCTTTCCCATACTCCGCTCCTTCATGCTCACTGACAAATGGCTCTTCCTTAAATGTTCCTTCATAACTCTTAAAAATTTCATCTTCCGGAACCAGTATCTCTGCATGCGGAATTATATGAGGCACATAACAAAAGAACGGTTTATTATGATTCTTTTCAATAAACTCGAGAGTTTTTTCCTGAATTGCATCAGGTCCGTAAGTAACTTTATTTGTCCAGTCATTACCCGGCAGTTTCACTTTTTTATCATTATGCCACAAATATTCAGGGTAATAGCGATGAGCAACACGCTGGCAATTATAACCAAAGAATTCATCAAACCCCTGATTATTCGGATCACCTTCAGTGCCGACAAATCCAAGTCCCCACTTCCCAAAAGCGCCGGTTGTATATCCCGCTTTTTTGAGAACTTCAGCCACAGTCAATGCGTCTGCGCCCATTGGATGCTGACCTTCCGGTTTATACTCTTTATTTCCACGTATCGGTGTATGACCTGTATGCTGACCTGTCATTAAACACGAACGGGATGGCGCGCAGACAGTACTTCCTGAATAATGATTGGTAAAACGCATTCCTTCATTTGCCATTTTATCAAGATTTGGTGTTTTGATTTTTTTCTGCCCGTAACAACCAAGATCGCCATAACCCAGATCATCGGCAAGAATAAAAATTATATTCGGCTTTTCAACTTCTTTGGTTTCTGCCCTCGCCATACTACTTGCAAACGGGAATCCAGCCAATGCAATTCCTGCTGCACTTGTTGAAGCGAAGCGAAGGAATTTACGTCTACTAATTGTTTTATTATCTTTCTTCATTACAATTCCATCCTATTTTTTTATTTTTACAACCGGATCCTAATATAACGTGAGTTCGACGTAAGCGCGCCAATAAAATCGACACATAATAACTTAATAAACAGTAGCTTTCATAGGATCCCTTTCGTACATTATTGTTG
>DPVY01000127.1 GCA_003527965.1 Fidelibacterota bacterium | reverse complement strand
TTTTACAGGTGCATCAAACTTAGTTTTTTACGAGATCACCAAATATAGAACAGATCGAGATTATAAAACCACCCAATCTTTTGGAACAGCGGCGCGATACCTCCAGTTTTTTGGTGCAATAATTATCTTTGAAGAATCAGGATTCAGCCACGCACCCCACCAGCTGAATGTACTGTTAGCAATAATATAGTGCTTACACTTCGTCATTAGCCACAAGTCTTCATAATCTTTGGATTTTTCATTATGCAAAATATAAGTAACCGGATAATTTATTATTACGTTGTTTTTGATCCACTCTATATCATCTGAAAAGCAATAAAAATGAGGCTTTGGGACTTTTTTTACCATATATTTTATTGCCAGATCATAATATTCAGCCGATAGTAAATATTCATATTTCAAACGCCTTGCATGCAAACAAATAGCGTTTGATTCAGACATTTCCTTTGCCAGTTCAATATTTATGTGATCATGAGGCGAAACTATCTCAAAATCCTTCCTGATGATAGTTTCAATATCTTTAAAATAATTTTCGTCTTGCCAATATCCATCCAAGTAAACCTTATCAGCTATTTTTAAATTAAGTAACCGCGGATCAAACAGCCTGTTTTCCCTTACAAAACACTTGTATCGAAAAGGAATAATTTTATTTAAGTAATATCTAAGATTTCTCCTGTTCCCCAAGTCTAATTCATATACATCCTCGCTATTGACATATTCTGCATTGATTCGAAAATGGTTCAGACTATAAGCTCTATCATATCCATCTTCTGCATACATTGAAATTGTATCGAGCTTAAGGGAAGCATTGTTAATAACTGACAATCGTTTTGCCGCGGCATAAATAAATAGTTGATTGCCTAAACCGCCCATTACTTTGGCTATTACCATCCGGTTTGAAGAAGATTTAGCCCTCATAAGAGAATGCCTTCTGTCTATCCAACAGCGATATTAATTGAGACATATCCTTCTCGAATTTATCCTCAGGGTAGATCCAGTCGCTGTTTGTATGAAACTCGATTTCGCTGAATAGAGGTAAACATAGATTTTTTCCAATGCCACCTACATAATTATAATTTTGAGCCCATTGGTAATATTCATTTGATGTATCTCGAAAACCCTGGATCAGTTGAATGACAAGGGAATTGCTGGAAAACAATATATCACGAAACGGCTGAGCATGCGGTCCGATAATAACAGGCGCTTCCTGAAATAATCTGATTTGTTCGTTTAGGGCTAAAGTTGACATTACAATCCGCTTCATTTCCGGAAAAAATGTTTTCGCGATAGAAAAAATGGCATCCTCGTTGCCGAGTTTTCGATCAGGAGCATCTTTACGGCTTAGGAATATGGGCAAGCCTTCGCGGGGAGATTCTTGACTGCCAATAAAGCACTTACGCAAAAATTGGTAATACTTTTCACGACTGCACGTAGCTATTTCTCCTTTGCACAGCGTGGGAACATAAAGTGCCCTTTTGCAAAATGTAGATCCGATACTAGCTTCTATTATTTCCGACTCGGGAATCCCCAACTTTTGAAGATACCCTGCCTGCCAGTTTCGGTGCATGGGGGTAACTAAAATTTTGCACCCCTTCTCCCGCTTTATGACATCCATACTTGCCACCAGCCGGGGAAGATGCTCGATCAAGAAGTGGCCCCTGTTGCCGGGAGCTCGACTGGAAAGAATAAATACCGGCTCTTCGATTACCCTGGCAAGTGATTTTATCGGCCGCCGAATTTTCCGCTCCTCTACACCCTTGAGTGATGAACATACGGAAAATAACTGATCGGGCTCAAAAAACAGACGACCTTCAGAGCCGACAACCCACACATCTTTTAAGACATATAAATAAGTCTCAGGGTGGAAAAAGTCGATCTGCTCGCAGGATCCATAATAATCTTCTTCAAACTTATTGATATAGCGGGTAGTGCTGTTGGCTTGAATGAGGAGCTTGTCAAGGATCTTGGGATGTTCCTTAACCTTTTTTAAATGATGACCAGTACCTGTCCAAATAGCTGCCTTGGCATCATGGAGAATCTCTGTCAATTTTGCTTTCATATCCCCGAATAAATATAAATAGAAAAATGTAACTGCTAAAAAGCAAGGATACCTACCTCAACACACAACATTCGGATTTTAGCTCAAGGCCTTTTGGATTTCATCGAAAGGGCCGATACCCGATGCGATTGATTGATTAACGTAGACTTCGTCACCCGCAACGAGCAGCAATTTAAACCCGTTCCGCTCTAGCAGCTTGAATCTTTCCGGATCGTCATAGTTGTTTTCAACCGTAATGCAACCGATATTGTAGCGCTTAAAATCAATGCATTTGAGAATGCTCATTTCTGCACCCTCGGTATCAATGTTCAGATAATCGATCTGTGTGCGATCTCCCAGCACATCGGAAAACGTGCGGCATTCCACATCGATGGTTTCAGAGCCGATTGCTTTGTCCTCTTCCTTTTCAATACGCGCCTTGTGTTTTTCATCCAGCAGATCAACCAGTCCGCTAAGCATATTTGCACCGGCGACTTTCAGAAACTTCATTGTGCCCGGCTTGTCGGTGATGCAGCACTGCACCATTTCGCAGTTCCGGTTTCTTTGGAGCTCTGCAAAAATGTCCGGTTGAGGCTCAACGCAGATTCCCGTCCAGTCCAGCGAGCGTTCAAAATAGGCAGTGTTCGATCCCGTCTCGCCGTCGTTGGCCCCGATATCGACAAAAAAACCATTCGCTTTTCCTTTGAACACGACTTCATTCACAACCCGATCCTGGCCAAACTGCGATTGATACGGTGCCGCAAACCTGACATTAATCTGATAGCCCTTCCGCTTTTTCGCCATGAAGCCTTTGCTGGTTGCAGGCAGCTTCCGGTACAGGCCGTACTTCATCTTTTTTAAGCTCATATCCGCTCCCTAATCCTAAGTTTTATAAAGCCAGAGTGTTTTCCACGACCGCTGCTTCCGACGGATCACATCCAGATCATATTCCCAGGCGGATTGCTTGATCACACCCATAAAGTTTTTTGCCCAGACCACCTCGTTCTCTCCCATGCCGATCGATTCCTGATATTGTTCTTTATAATGGAACACCTTTACTGATACCGTTGAGGAAATGGTGCGGACCCACTCCCCCTCAGTTGTGTATCGGCCGCCAAACTTTCCGCTCCTCTACACCTTTGAGTGATGAGCATACGGAAAATAGCTGATCGGGCTCAAAAAACAGACGACCTTCAGAGCCGACAACCCACACGTTTTTTAAGACATATAAATAGGTCTCAGGGTGGAAAAAGTCGATCTGCTCGCAGGATCCATAATACTCTTTCTCAAACTCATTTACATAGTGGGTAGTGCTGTCGGCTTGAATGAGAACTTTGTCAAGAATCTTGGGATGTTCCTTAACCT
>DPVY01000128.1 GCA_003527965.1 Fidelibacterota bacterium | reverse complement strand
TTATCAATATCTTTTAGAATCAAACGACAAATGCCTCTTATACTGGAATTTAATCTTATCTCAACGCTGGATTTATCGGATGTTAATTTCTTTAAAACTTCCCTAAACTCAAATAACTCTTCCCGATCAACTTCTATACTTAACCTTGTCAGCATTCTTTTACCTCGAATCAAGCCTCTTTTACCTTACCTTGCTAATTTCTACAATAAGTTACGATTGTACAATAGCTATTTTAGCACCACAACTACAAACATTACCCCTGAGATTGCTGCTGACTACCGTAAAATACTGCCGCTCAATCAGTAAACGACCACAGGAGTAACAATAGGTGTTATCATCTTTATCACTTAGTACGTTTCCCAAATATACATAACGAAGTCCGTTTCCCAGGGCAATTTTCTTCGCCTTATCTAACGTAGATTTAGGAGTTCGGCTTATATACTTCATTTTATAATCAGGATGAAATGCCGAAAAATGAAGCGGTGTGTCGATTCCCAGATGATCGACAATCCAGATGGTCAATTGATCAATCTCATCATCGCCGTCATTTAACCCCGGAATAATCAGGGTAGTTATTTCTACAAATGTTCCTATCGATTTTATCATTTCAATAGATTCTAATACCGGACGAAGTTCGGCTTTACAATAGCGTTGATAAAATTCGCCGGAGAATGATTTCAGATCGATATTGGCGGCATCTATATGAGGATAGATGTCATTTATTGCCTGTGGGCTAATATAGCCGTTAGTTACCATAACTGTTTTTAAATTGGCGCCATGAGCCAGTAATGCGATATCTAAGACATATTCTCCAAATATAGTCGGTTCGTTATAGGTAAAAGCAATTCCGATACTATCAGATTGTCGAGCTGCCTGAATAATTTTTTCCGGCGGAATTGATTTTGAAAAGTAACTTTCCGGGCTGGCTCGCGAGATATCCCAGTTTTGACAGAATTCACAAGCCAGATTGCACCCAACGGTACCTACCGAATAGATCTGTGTTCCCGGATAAAAATGATAGAGCGGTTTTTTTTCAATCGGATCCATGTGAGTCGCAACCGGCTGCCCATAGACTGTCGTATACAATGTTTGATTTTCATTCCTCCGAACATTACAAAAACCGGATTGCCGGTCATCAATTACACAATTACGCGGGCAGAGGAGACATTCAATTTTGCCATCTTTTTCGTGCCACCAGTTTGCAATCTTCACTTCATTATCCTTTTATCTTCACTAAGTTAAACTAATCAATCCCGACTCAGAAGTCAATACAGGATTTCAGTATCACAGGCATTGGAGTATTTTAACCTTTTAAATTATCCGCAAATTGGAAACAATTATTATATTTTTTAGTATCAATCATATTTGTTATATTTACGCCGGTCGTTAACATTATGAATATGGAGAGTCATGGCAAAATTAAAAAAGAAATCATCAAAAGCCCCTGCATTTATTGAACATTTAACCTTGAAAAACGCAAATTTCATCATATTCGGTATCGGAATTCTAACAATTATCATCGGTTATTATATAATGGCAACCGGCGATACTTATTCCTTTCAGTCCCTGTCTCTCGCCCCTATTGTGCTCTTAATCGGATATTTAATTATTATCCCCATCGCCATTCTTTATAAAAAGAAAAATAATTCCGGTAGCAATCCAGCAAATTGATATTCGGCTATTAATAGTTCAATAAAAAAACGCTCTTTCCATTAAAGAAAGAGCGTTTTTATATTCCGGGAAATATTTACTTATTGTCGGCTTTGATCGATTTGCTTTTCCCGGGTTTAGATTCGGTTTTGGACTTTTTTACTGGCTCAACAGCAGAAGGTTTCGGTTGAGATGTTGAAATGCTATTGTTTTTTTTAGCATAATCCGTTATATAAAAGCCGGAACCTTTAAAGATTAAACCCGTTCCGCCGCTAATAAGTCGCGTTACTGTTGATAGTCCGCATTTCGGACAAATTTTAATCGGTTCAGAACTCATACTCTGAAAGGATTCAAATTTGTAACTGCAGTTTTCACATAAATATTCGTATGTCGGCATTTTTGTTCCTATTCCTTAAGTCATATTACATAAAATTGCGGCTACATTGACAATGTCATCAATACTGCACCCGCGGGATAAATCGTTCATCGGTTTTTTTAAACCCTGAATGATGGGTCCGACGGCTTCACATCCCCCAATCCGCTGGGCTAATTTGTATCCGATATTTCCGGCATTAAGATCCGGAAAAATCAGGACATTGGCTTTCCCGGCAACTTGACTTCCGGGCGCTTTTCGTTTCCCGATCCCCGCCACAATAGCGGCGTCCAGTTGTAATTCACCGTCAATCATCAGATCAGGGCATCTTTGCTTAACGATTTCAGTCGCCTTAAGTACTTTATCTACCAGAGCATGGCTTGCGCTTCCCTTTGTGGAGAAGGATAACATCGCCACCCGTGGTTCTTCCTGAATGACTTTCCGGTGTGTCTCGGCCGTAGCAATAGCGATATCGGCCAGCTGTTCAGCCGTTGGATCAGGCATTACCGCACAATCTGCAAAACTCCAAATATTTTTTTCATCAGATGATATCATGAAAAAATCGCTGGATACGGTCGGAGTATCGGGATGAGTGCCGATAATATGAATCGCCGCTCTCATTACCGTTCCGGTTGTTGTATCCGCTCCGGAAACGCATCCGTCGGCAAGATCCTGCTCAACCATCATGGCGCCAAAAAAACTTGGATCAAGCATGATTTTCCCGGCTTGATCAAGAGTAACGCCTTTATGCTTACGCTTTTCAAAATATCTTTCCGCAAAGGAATTCATATGCTCAAAGGATTCCGGATGAATAATTTTCACGCTATCCAATGCAACACCTAATTTTTCGGCATGTTTGGCGATATCCTGCTCAGCGCCAATTAATATAACGGAAGCGATTTTTTCCCTGGTCAATATTTCGGCTGCTTTTAAGACGCGTTCATCATGAGCTTCCGGTAATACAATTCGCTTGCTCTTCTTTTTAGCCTGTTCTCGAATATCCTCTAATAATTTCATTGCGTATTCCTGAGTTTCCTGATTAATTCTTCTTTAACATATTTGGGCACAAATGCGCTCACATCTCCGCCAAGCCGGACGATTTCCCGGACTGTGCTGGAACTTAAATAGGTATAATCTTCATGGGGCATGAAAAATACCGTATCGATCTTATCATTCATATGACGATTCATAAGTGCCATCTGAAATTCATAATCAAAATCCGATATTGCCCGCAATCCCCGAATTATAATCGACGCCCCAACTTCCTGAGCTAAATCCACAACAAGTCCGTCGAACTGCGCAATTCTCACATTGGGATAATGCAAAGTGCAGGATTTAATCATACGAATTCGTTCTTCCGTAGAAAAGAGCGGATCCTTGTGAATATTATTTGCAACGGCGATATATACAGTCTCAAATACTGCTGCCGCCCGTTCAAGAATATCAAGATGTCCGTTGGTTATGGGATCAAATGTCCCGGGATAAATTGCTAACTTCATTTACACCCTAAAAAACGATAAACTCGTTTCACCAATAATTTTTTGAGAAATCATTTTTGTCATAAAAGACGGATAAATTTCAATATTTTTATCACTTTCGAGAACAATTTTTGTTCCTTCTGACAATTTTTCAAACCCTTGAAATAAACGGTCAAGATATCTGTACTTATAAGGAGGATCGGCAAAAACCAAATCCGCTTCCGGTTTCATACTCAAAAACCGCAGTACGTCAATGTGCAGAATTTTAACATTTCCTTTTATATCTAAGCGGCTTACATTTTCCTGAATCAGTTGAACCTGCCGGGCATCTTTTTCTACCATAGTGCAAAAACAGGCACCCCGGGAAATCGCCTCCAGACCAAGGTTGCCGGAGCCAGCAAATAAATCAATTACCCGATAATCCTCAACATCATTTAACACGGAAAACAATGTCTCTTTCACTCTGTCCTGGGTAGGTCTTAAGGAAGGATTATTATTGGTTTTAATTTTATGGCCTTTATATAAACCGGATATAATTCGAATCATTTTACATGTTACCGGGATATATTACAGTATCCAGATTGTAATCGAGCATTGTTCCAGATATTGAATTATCAAGCGTGCCGGTTATTGAGATTACGCCGCATTCCATATTATCCCGGATCATTGCTAATTCATTAAGCAGTCGATTAACATTATTTACAGCTCCGTTCCCGGCAATATTTCCATTCCTAATTGAAGTTATTTCCTTGCTGGAAATCTTCATCGGCTGCATATCTACACCTGAAGTAAGCCCAGTTTGCCACACATATTGGGATAACTGCCGATCTGTGAAGTATCGATACCCCTTTGTTTCCTGACATTCAGATATGTAAAATCTAACAATAGCCATAATTTCTATTGGATTTCCGGCAACTTTATTTGTTCGCTCTGCGAAGAAGACTTCCGGTGATGCAAAGCGATTTTCGTTAGAAAAATAACTCTTCAGACGAAGCAGATCCTGTTCATTAACGACATATACGATAAAGCTGACTTTGTCATTTTTTACACGTAAATATTGCAATTTGGAATTTGCGGGAAATTGAGATAGTACTTCGGCGGCAATCTGCAATCTGTTTTGCCCTGTGTTAACATGATAAATATACTCTTCACTAATTCCACTCGGTTCGGTATACCTGGGCATCGGTCGGACAGATTTTACAGCATTGGAAATCTGAGAAGCCGGCTTTTGGGCAGTTTTAACTACCTGTTCTTCGATAAATAACCTCTGTCGATAGCTCCAGAATGCGGCCAGGATTACTAAAACAACCACCGCTAAAATAGCCAGCCGCAATATCGGACGACGATGTTTTTTTCCAACCGGCCCTTTTTCAGGTTTAACCGGCGGTGGTGAAGTAGGTTTATGTATATATTCCTCTTGCTCAGCCTGTTCGATTAAATCCAGGTTATCTTCAGCTTGTTTGAAAAGATCTTCATCAACGGGCTGAGTAGGTTTTATTTCAACAACCGGCTCTTCAGAAGGTTCTGCCGGCGCTTGCTCGGGAGCAAATTCCATCTCTTTTTCAGGGAGTGGCTCCGATGGTAGATCAGGAGTCAAACCTTCCAAATCAACGATAGTCGGTATTTCCTCACCCTGTAAGCCCGGTACATTTGCTAAATTCAACCGTATCATCATGCATCCTCTGGTATTTCACGAAACATCAGACCAAGTAAATCAATAAACTGACACATAGCTCCAATACCATCACCGTCATCTGCATACATATTGACCGGTTTTATATTTTTAAAAGGATTTACCGTTTTAAGATTAGCAATATCATAAGTTAAAAGCATATTAAAAAACCCTGAATCCACATTGTGACTGTAATAATATAGCCTGTCGACACTACTTAAACTATCACTTGCAAAAGTACGGATTCCATTAATTTCTGAAACAATTTTTTCGCCTATATCATCCGCAGAAGATGATCTCAAGATGGAATAATTTTCAAGGTCGTTGATTTCAAATTGAATGAGTTGACGAAATTCGCCGGAATCAATTACTATTAGAGAATGTTTTTGTTCTCCAACCAGGCAGACACCCCACTTTTTATTTTTTCCAATCTGCTCCAATCTTTCCAAAGCAGCGGCGGCACTGAATAAATTTATATCAATGATCTGAATCTTGAATCCCGCCGGTTCCGCAGCATTTTGCAATAACTTACCTAAGTCCTTAAAATAGGATACCGAAAGGTACTCCGGATCCGCATTAGTCGGACTTTGCAAGGGATAATGTTGAATAAATTTTTGTTCAGCAACTGCTCCAAGACGTTTTGCCGCATTCCAATCGAGTACCTTTGCAATATTCTCCGGGGACAATCCTTTATCAACACTATTACGACTCAAATCGAACCATTCCGGGGGTAACGCCAGCGCAATATGGTCATCCGAAAAAGGCAGGTCTGCCCGCATTTCCTGAAATAATTTTTTCAAATTTGCCGCTAACGCCGGATTATTAATATTTGATGGGTTAAATAGCGTTGAAAGGTGTTTTTTTCGGACAATTTCTATGGAATATTCATCATGATCTTTAAGCAGCTGCCCAAATCGCATAAATTCTTCAGATAGGCTGATACATATCATTTTCGACTCAATTTTTAGTCGTAATTTATTTAGCCCAGCTTTTCTGGTCGTCTTCAATCCAGCCGTGGCAGGTGTCTTTGAATGCAAAGACCAGGAAACGAGATTCCCGGTATTTACCTTTTAACGGATCCTTAATTTTGTAGCTGCCCGAATCTGCTGTTATAAGGTACTGTTCACTAACCAGGGGGCTATATGCAAATTTTTCTGTTAAATAATAGGGGTGGTAATATGTATTTTCCGCAATTCGCTGCGAAGTTTCGACACCGAGTACATCCCGATATGAGGAATCGGATTTGATTTGTTTCCAGCGACTTGAAAGTATATAGAGTGTATCATGGGTAAACAATTCCGAATTCCACTTCGTCACCTTATAGGTTGTATCAATCAAAGTATCTTTCCGCTTATAGGAAAAGGCAAATGTGGTATCAAAAAGCATATAAAAATTCTTAGGAACATTCATTGTAAAGTCGCCAATATCCAACTTCACTTTCTGTTCCCCGAAAAAATTACTATCGGCCATGGTGCTATCTCTTACAGCACTGACTATTTTCATAACGGCAATAGGATCTGTGTGATATTTACCGGTCATCTGGTGATAATATTTTTCAACCTCATTTAAAACAGTCATTCTTCGGCGCCCCTCGTTCCGAATTTGATCTTCTTCTTCCCAAATCACCGTGGGAACATAGATGACAATTATCAATATAAGAGCCAGTAATGCAATTAAATAATTCAAGGTCTTAACCGCTGTTGGCTTATACTGCGAAATGTCATCAAAACGCTCTGCAACTTCTTTACTCAATGGTAACCTCTCCTTTAATACGTTCTAAGGTCTTTGCTCCTATCCCCTTTACGTTCAGCAGTTCATCAACACTTTTAAAGTGTCCCTGCTCATTGCGATAATCTAAAATACGCTGAGCTGTAACCTTACCAATCTTAGACAAACTCATAAGTTCTTCCGCGGTAGCCGTGTTCAAATTAACCTTATTAAAGGTACTCCGTTCAGTCGTAGAATACCCGGAATTTCCCGGTTTTTGCGCTCCTTCAAAAAAAACCGAATCAATCTGCCGGGCACGTTCTTTAAATTCACTGGCTTCAACATCTTGCTCAATAAATACGATGGATTTCCTAAGGGCTACCTTATTTTTATAAAAGTGAATTCCCGAACCAATTAGAAAAAACAACGCCAAAAACTGGATAACCAACCTTTCCTGGCGTGTTAAATTTAGCATTCTAAAATATAAATAAAAATCAATTTAATAAGCAATTTAAAATTGTTATCTTCATGCTATTCAATTTTACTGAAACGGGCAAATTTCAGCCCTCGTTTTTGTTCTAACTCTACCAAATCCTGGTACATTTTTTTCTCCGACCCGCTTATGTTTATAGGGATATCAACTTCAATACGAACAATTTGATCGCCCCGTCCTGTATGATGCAGGTGCGGAATGCCCTTGTTTTTGAGCCTTAACATTTTGCCCGGCTGCGTTCCCGGAGGAATAGTCAATCTGACCCGACCGTTCAAAGTTGGAATTTCCAGATCAGTTCCTAAAACAGCCTCTGCCGCTGATATATGCAGATTTACAAAAATATCATCATTGTTTCGAATAAACATCGCATGGTTTTTTTCTTCAAAAATAACTATAAGATCACCACGAGGACCTTTGCGGACACCGGCATTCCCTTCTCCTCTCATAGTCAGGTAATTACCGGAATTAACACCGGCCGGAACCTGAACCGATATCTCTTTTTGATCCCTTATCCGGCCATCCCCGGCACAAACGGGACAACGTTGTTCCGCTACAGACCCTTCTCCATGACAATTATTACAAGGTCTTACGTTTACCATTTGACCAAAGATTGAACGGGATATTTCCCGGACTTCTCCCGAGCCGTGACAGACGGGGCAGGTAATTCGCGACGTTCCGGGCTTTGCACCTTCCCCTTGGCAGGTTTTACAAATATCCATCCGCCTTATCTTAATTTTCTTAGTAACCCCGGTATTTATTTCTTCCAAAGTCAACGGCAGTTTTATCTTTAAATCACTGCCGGATCTTGAGGCTCCCCGTGACCGACGACTGGTACCACCGCCAAAGAGGTCCTCAATACCACCAAATCCACCGCCACTAAATACTTCACGGA
>DPVY01000038.1:2154-11643 GCA_003527965.1 Fidelibacterota bacterium | reverse complement strand
CGAGATTGAGACCTTGATTATCAACGCTGGTATAAGAATAGACTGTTTCTGGCTTGGCAATTCTATTTTCAGCAGGAATTATAAAGAACAATGGGAATCTGCTACCGGTTTTGATGCGGATTGGAAAAAATTTAAATATAGTGTAAGTCCCCGCTTTGGAATATCCTTCCCTATAAGCGTAAGGACTAAATTATTTTTTTCCTATGGTCATTTTACTCAATTACCGGAATTGCAATTTGTCTATCGTGATCCATATTCCGGCGGGTTCACGGGAAATCCTGGGCTTGATTATGAAAAAACAATTTTATACGAGTATGGTTTTAAGCAGCAGTTGTTTATGAACTGGGCCATAGATATGAAAGCTTATGCGAAAGATATCAATAATCAAATTGGAACTACCAGATTGCTGAGTGCTGAGGGCTTGCCTGTTCATATATATGATAATAAAGGGTACGGAAGGGCAAGAGGACTTGAATTTAGATTATTGAAACAACATCATAACTACACATCCGGCAATTTGACTTATACAATTCAATGGGCAAAAGGATACTCTTCATCAGCCTTTGAAGATTATATCCGTTCTTTGAATAATTTTCCAAACCCTATAAGAGAAAGAAGAACAGATTGGGATATTAGACATCAAATTGTGTTTCAGGGTACTATCACTGTATCTAAGAATAATCCACTAAGCATTTTAGGTATAAACTTACCGGCTAATTGGAACGCAACTATATTATCAAATTTTTCATCAGGATATCCATATACTCTTGGATCAACTAATCAAATAGAACTTCAGAAAAAGGAGAATAATGAATCTGGGCCTATAACTACGACAACAGACATTAAATTCAGTAAATGGTTTAAGATTAATAATGGACTTAAAATATCGCTTATGGTAGATATTTTTAATGTATTTGATCTTAACAATGTAAATATAGGTTATGGATTTAATCCCTGGACGGGAGAACCTTTTAAATATGGCGATAATATTGAAAGTACAAATGAACTTTTTAATTGGTATCGAATGTATAATCTCCTTGATCCAAGGCAGTTTTCATTCGGACGTTACGCAAAGGTAGGATTAAAAATAGAATGGTAAGTAGCTGCAAAATAATGGATTTTGTAATGAAAAAATATTTAATAATTTTTGTAACAGTTTATAGCGGCTTATTATTTGGGTATAACAGACCGGGAAGTTCAGGAGCGCAGTTTCTATTAATAGGTGTTTCACCAAGGGCAATGGCTATGAGTAATGCTCTTATATCGGCTTCAGATGGCGCTGAAGCTACCTATTATAATCCTGCTGCAACGGCAAATTTTAATAAGACTGAGTTTATTATAACACACACGCAATGGTTTGCTAATATTAATAATGATTTTGCCGCTGTTACTCATAATTTTGGCAGGATTGGAGCTTTGGGTTTGTTGTTTACCAGCTTTATTACCGATGAAATGAAAGTTCGTACTCCTCTTCAACCTGAAGGAACCGGAGAAACATTTTACAGCGGCAGTTTTAGAATTGGGATGAGTTATGCTTTACGAATGACAAATCATGTTTCCTTTGGAACATCTTTGAATTACATTTACAGTTCGCTATATAAGGATTTTAATGAAAGCGCTTATTCAGTTGATATTGCGGTCTTATATAAAACTAATTTTAAAAATTTCAATTTCGGGATGAAGATAGAGCACTTTGGTTCTGAAATGAAATTTGTTACTGAGGCTTATCCATTGCCGACTAATTTTCAATTTGGTATGTCTGTTGATGCTATTAACACAGATGATTATAAACTATTAGTGACTTCAGTAGCAATGAAACCCAATGACGGTGATCCAGTTGGAGGTCTTGGAACTGAGTTAGCATGGAATGATGTAATATTTCTAAGGGGAGGATATCGTCTTAATGATGAAGTTAGAACCTTTTCAATTGGGGGGGGGGTATTATTGAAAATTTCCAATAATAATTTTCATTTTGATTATTCCTATAATAATTATCGATTGCTGGGTGGAATTCATAGTATTGGTATTTCCGCTGGAATTTAATTTCTGAATTGATAATTCAAAATATTTACTTCATGAAAATAATAAAATTCAGAGTGTCTTTAATAATATTGTGTTCCATTATATTTTGCAAACTATCTTTTGCACAAAAAGCTTTTGTGAATCCTATTTCAGAAGGTGCCGATCCTTGGGTAATAAAAACCGATAGTTGCTATTATTTTTGTTCCACAGTCTGGGTATCCGATGTTGTAGTTTGGAAATCAAAGAAACTTACAGATTATGGTATTAGAAGATTCGTATGGTCCCCGCCAACTTCCGGCTGGAATAAAACAGACATCTGGGCCCCTGAGTTGCATTATATTCAGGGGAAATGGTATATATTTTATTCTGCTTGTAACGGAGAATATGATTATGTCAATGGCAATCAGGTGTGGAAAAATCAACGTTCGGGAGTTTTGGAGTGTCTTTCCCAAGATCCGACTTCGGCTTCCTGGGTTGACAAAGGAATGCTCTATACCGGAGATGATATTGATAATTGGAGCGGAACAGTAGATGATAATATCTGGGCTATTGATCCTACCCCTTTGGAAATGAATGGTAAACTGTATTGTATTTGGTCTGGTTGGGATAGTACGGCGAATGTGTTAAATAATGGGTTTACACAACAAAATCTCTACATTGCCGAAATGAAAAATCCCTATACGATGAAAACAAACCGGGTGAAAATTGCCGAGCCGACTTATCCCTGGGAGATCGGACAAGTACAGCGAGTAAATGAAGGACCTGAAGTACTAAGGCATGGTTATTATATTTATGTAATTTATTCCGGCCCTGATTATTGGACAATTGAATATAAAATGGGGCAATTATCTATTCCGATGAATGCTGATCCTATGAATCCGAATAACTGGACTAAGAAAAGTGTACCTGTTTTTCAGGGAACTGATCAGGTTTATAGTGTAGGCCACGGCTCAATGACAACTTCTCCCGATGGTACAGAAAATTGGCTGCTCTATAGAAGTAAACAATATCCTACTGGTGGATGGGAAAGAGATATACGTTTGCAAAGATTCACTTGGAATCAGGATGGTTCACCAAATTTTGGTGTGCCCTCTCCGGCGGGAACAATTTTGAATGTTCCATCTGGTGAGTTTGATTTTGATAATGTACAGATAAATGAATTTTCTGATAAATTCAATGATTCGAGTAGACATTGGGACAACTGGGTATATTACGGTTGGGAAAGTGATATAAAAGTATTAAGTGAAATGCTGTGGCTTGGATGCGGTTATAGAGATTTAAATGCTGGCGAAAAAGTCCTTCTCAGAGGATATGATTGGAAGGATTTTACTCTGGAAACTGATATCAGCATAGTTGAAGGTTCGAAAGACGCTGGAGTAATTTTTCGTGTCATAGAACTGGCATTCGGGAAATATAGTTTAAAAGGTTATTATATCGGATTAGACGTAGAAAATGATAAAATTTATCTCGCGAGAATGGATGGCAATAACAAGACTATTTTAACAGAAGTCACCATGCAGATAAATCTTAATTTCTGGTATCATCTTAAAGTAGAAACTGATAGCTCTAATATTAAAATTTATGTAGATAATGAAATTAAAATTGAGTTCAATGATTCTCAAAACACTTTTGGGATGGTTGGATTACGGGTTGATGAAACGACTACTGCTTTTGATAATTTTCAAATTGTTTCCAAAAATCTGGTCGGGATTAAATCCGAAAATTACCCTGAAAATTTCAACCTTAAGCAAAATTATCCCAACCCATTTAATAATTCTACAATAATATATTATCAAATATATGAAACAGATAATGTTTCGTTGAATTTATATGATATTTCGGGACACCTGATTGAAGAATTAATTAATGAAACAAAGCCTTCAGGTAATTATCAATTACGTTTCAGTAGTGATGAATTAGCAAGTGGATTATATTTATATCGGTTAGAGTCCGAAGGAAAGACTATTGTAAAAAAAATGATGTTATTAAAATGAACACGGTAAAGTAATTTTATTGAATAAATATAAAAGGGAAAACATGAAAAATATTTTTATCATTGCCATAAGTGCAATTCTTTTATTGATTATTACTTGTTGTAAATCGAAAGATCCTGCCAATATCGAAGAACAAACCTATAACAATTTGAATGGACTTGTACAATCTGCCGCAGATCCCTTTGTACTGGAGTATGAGGGTGCATATTATTTGTATGTTACATCAGATGTAAATTCTGATGCTGGAATTCCAGTATATAAATCCTTTGATCTCGTGAATTGGGGAAAACCTGTTGGTGTCAATAATGGATTAGCATTAAGTCGCGAAGATGTTTGGGGTGAAAAATGGTTCTGGTCTGGCGACGTTATCGAAAAAAACGGAAAATTTTATTTGTATTACACGGCAAATGAACATCTGGGAGTTGCTGTAAGTGATTCACCTTTAGGACCTTTTACCCAAAATGAGAAATGTGCACTACATGAAAATATCAAGGAAATTGATGGCTCAGTATTCGTGGATGATGATGGGAAAGCATATATTTATTTTGTACGTTTTAAAAATGGTAATGAAATATTTGTTGCTGAATTAAATGATGATATGCTGACAATGAAGGAGAATACTATAAAATTATGTTTTAGACCGGAACAAGCCTGGGAATTTGGTAATCATGAACCAAAAGCAGAGGTGAATGAGGGAGCTTTCATGATTAAGCATAATGGATTGTATTATTTAACTTATACGGCGAATCATTTTATCAGTATTGACTACGCGGTTGGATATGCGGTTTCTAAATCACCAATCGGACCGTGGGAAAAATATAAAAATAATCCGATATTGACAATGAATGAGCATGTTCATGGTCCTGGCAATGGTATGATTGTAAATTCTCCTGATAAAAAAGAATTATTTTTTGTATATCATACTCATTATGATATAACTAAAGCTACACCACGAAAAATTGCTATTGATCGAGTGAAATTTATTCCAGATGCAAATGGAGGTGCTGATATTCTTGTAATTGATGGACCAACTTATACAGACCAACCTTTTCCAAGTGGGAATGGGAAAAACTAAAAAGGATTATGAATAATATTTTAAAATTAGAGAAATGATTTTATTTTTTAAAATGAACAAAAAGGAGAAATGAAGGATGAAAATTTATCGTTATGCTATTTTATTAATTATTGGTGTATTTCTTTTTCAGGGTAGTATTAGTCAGGTACAGGCAAGAGAAATATGGAGTTGTGAACAGGCAGAATCATGGTATTCAATTCAACCGTGGATATTCGGTTGTAATTTTATACCAAGCACTGCTATAAATCAGCTCGAAATGTGGCAGGAAGATACTTTTGACCCGGAAACAATTGACAGGGAACTTGGGTATGCAGAAAAGTTGGGTTTCAATTCTGTTCGTGTTTATTTACATTATCTTGTTTGGACACGGAATTCTAAAAGATTTAAAGAACGGATAAATGAATATTTAAAAATTGCAGATAGTCATAATATTAAAACAATTTTTGTGCTTTTTGATGATTGTTGGAATGGGTATCCGAATTTAGGAAAACAACCAGATCCAAAACCCGGTCTTCATAATTCCGGGTGGGTTCAATGTCCGGGACAGGAACAGGTAACTCAGGTCGCTCTTTTTCCTGTTTTTAGAGCATATACAAAAGATATTATTGCTTCTTTTAGGAATGATGAACGTATCTTACTGTGGGATTTGTATAATGAACCGGGCAATACAAATCACGGAAGAGAAACTTTACCGTTATTAAAAGGAGTTTTTCAATGGGCTTTTGAAGAAAATCCATCACAACCTGTTTCATCCGGAGTATGGGGACCTCTAAAAGATCGCCCGGAACTAAATAAATTTCAATTAACTAATTCTGATATTATTACTTTTCATGTTTATGAAGACGTAGAAGACTCCAAATCAGTAATAGATACTTTAAAAACATATAATCGCCCCATGATTTGTACTGAATATATGAGAAGACCTGTTAATACATTTAAAAATCATATGCCTATTTTCCTAAAAGAAAATATTGGATGCTTGAATTGGGGATTAGTAAGCGGAAAAACTCAGACTATCTATCCTTGGGAAACATGGCAAAAACCTTATGATCACGAACCGGAAATTTGGTTTCACGACATTTTTAAAAGTGATGGTACACCATATTCTAAGAAAGAAATTAAATTTATTAAGAAAATGATTAAGTCTGCACGATAATATTTTGCAATTTGTTATATTTTTTAAGAGATAAACAATGAGAAGACAATTGGGTTTAAAGACTTTACTTAGAATGATACTAATTTTTTGTACATTTAATTTATTAGCCGCATCTGAAACAAGATCTTCAAGTAGTTATGTCTTTAATCGTTCTCTACTTGTAGAATTAGAGTATACACTATTGCCTCTCGGTGATATTCAACCCCAAGGGTGGTTAAGACATACTTTAGAAGCAATGCGTGATGGCATGACAGGTCATTTAGACGAACTGTGGGAAGACGTTGGCCCGAATTGCGGATGGATTGGCGGAAGCGGTCCGGCCTGGGAACGTCCTGTCTATTGGTTAGATGGATTAGTGCCATTAGCATATATTCTGAATGATCAGAAATTAATCAATAAAGGTCAGAAATATATCGAGTGGATACTGAATAGCCAGCGTGAAGACGGGTTTTTCGGACAGGTTGAAGATACGACACGTAAATTTGGGGAAAATGAACATTATCTTGCCTATGTTGAAAAGATGAAAGAAGACTGGTGGCCCCGGATGGTGGCGTTAAAAGTGTTGCAAAGTTATTATGATGCCACCGTCGATCAGCGTGTGATTGATTTTATGTTGAAGTACTTTAAATATCAGCAAGCCAATATTGAAGAAAAGCAACTTGATCACTGGTCGCATTGGTCAAAAACCCGTGGTGGTGAGAATCTCGCAAGTACGAGTACGGTTCCTTCTCGTTTAGAGTGGGTAAATATCATTTAAACGTTCCCATATACGGGATTAATTTTTCCAAAATCGAGCCTGTAAATAATTTTGTGTAAACGGCATTTTCACTGGATGGCCACGATTCGTTCTTCAAACAAAATAGCGAAATGATTCATTGCTCTTTTCCAATCCCGGATTGGCATATTCCATTTTCTGGTAGCGTTCCGCAAGGCTAAATATAACAATTTAAAAACAGAATCGTCATTAGGAAATGAACCTCGGGTTTTGATTACTTTCTTGAGCGACATATTCAAGGATTCAATTGCATTAGTCGTATAAATCACCTTACGAATCTCAGCCGGATAATCAAAGAACGGAATCAAGCGTTCCCAATCAGTACGCCGGGACTTACTGATCGTTGGGTACTGTTTGTCCCAGGTTTCTGAGAATGATTTCAGACTATTGCGAACCATATGAATAATACATAGTTGAACTTGAGTCAAGGGGTAAACCGCCTCGATGGCCTCTGGGAATCCCTTCAAACCATCCACACAGGCAATAAAGATATCCTGAACACCCCGATTACGGATTTCCGTGATCACATTCAGCCAGAACTTAGCACCCTCATTCCGGGATATCCACATGCCCAGAACTTCTTTCATTCCATCCATATTAATACCGATAGCAAGGTAAACTGCCTGATTCTCAATATGGCCATCGTTGCGTGATTTTACATGGAGAGCATCCAGATAAACAATGGGATATATGGGGTCCAATGGACGACTCTGCCAGGCCTTAACCTCATTCATTACTTCACTTGTAACAGTAGATATTAATGTCGGTGATACGTCATTTCTTCCTCATAACCCAGATGATGAGTTAATTCTCCTTCCATAGCGCGCTCAACCAAAGCCTTGGTCAATTGCTTCAACAAACCCTTTTTGCCAATTAGATCTTAAAGTACATATGTTAACATTCATAACCGTTTACACAAAATATTTTATACCCTCTCCTATAGTCGTATAAAACAGATGCGGGAAGTTGCGCATACAATCAAAAGACATTGGCAAAGAGTGATAAATTGGAAAATATCTCAAATTACCAATGGTCTTTTAGAGGGATTGAATTCTTTGATTCAGGCTGCAAAGTCAAAAGCAAGAGGCTACAGCAGACCGAGGAATTTCAAAATAATTGCTTTTTTGATAACCGGCAAATTGGATTTTGGAAAAATCAATCCCGGCTATGGAACGTTTAAATGATAACTACCCACTCTAAACGAGAAGGAACCAAAAAAACTAAAATATCTCTATCCTGAAATAGAAGATTCAGAATATCGAAAAAAATTAATAAAAGAGTCAAGACGAGACGGTAATGAAGTGCTTACGATTACAACGCTAATGGAAGAATTGGATACAGTTCGTTTGGTTCCACCCTATGTTGATAAGAGTAAAAGTCCAAGGTATATTTCAACAATGATTGAGAACAATGTGAAAAAATTATTATCATCACTTGGTATAAGAAACGCAATTTATCCGGATAATCTGAGAATATCTAAAACCAAAGAGACAAAGAATGTTGATCAATTAGAGTTATTTTTCAGATGACAAAGTTACTTTACTCATCTTAAAAAGTGCGTGAAAATGATGCTGTAGATACAGCGTAAAAAATTGATGGTTTATATATTGTTGTTTTTAATGAATATATTTTTGAAGTGTCAAACTTGCATTATATAACAAGAACATCAAATATTTCAGAATTTTTCTTGACCGGAAAGTTTATTTATTTTATATTCCTACTTGTTTAGTAGGAATAACGAAAAATTAAATATAGAAAAAGCGAAAAACAAAAATGATCCGAATCTCAACAAAGGGCAAATACGGTACCCGCCTGATGGTTCAATTGGCTATGAACTACGGCAAAGGCCCGATGTTACTTAAGGATATCGCTAAAAAAGAGAATCTGTCCGTTCGTTATCTGGAACACCTTATTCCACCCTTAAAGTCAGCCCGGTTAATTCACTCTCTTCGCGGCGCTCATGGAGGTTACACTCTCGCTAAAGCACCTGCGGAGATTACATTGAAAGATATCATCCGGGCATTGGAGGGGCCTCTTTCGCCTTCTGAATGTGTGGAATCACCGGAAGTTTGCGACCGCTCCGGTTTTTGCATCACCCGCGATATATGGGCCGAACTGGAAAAAACAATCTCTGCTACACTTGCGATGTACACACTGGCAGACCTTGTTCAGAAATATTTATCAAACACTTATCATGGGGAAGCTCGTTCACAATGAAAACGATTTATCTTGATCATGCCGCTACAACGGCGACCGATCCGAAAGTACTGGAAGCCATGTTGCCCTACTTTCATGAGCATTATGGAAATCCATCAAGCATTTATTCAATGAGTCGCGTTTCAAAAAACGCAATTGAAAATACTCGTGCAATACTCGCCAATGCAATCGGCGCCACACCACGGGAAATCGTCTTTACCAGCGGCGGCAGTGAAAGCGATAATTTTGCCATCAAAGGCGTCGCCCTCGC
>DPVY01000038.1:0-1767 GCA_003527965.1 Fidelibacterota bacterium | reverse complement strand
GTTTTTGGAAAAGAACGGATTTACAGTCACTTATCTACCGGTCGATCACGACGGAATTGTGAAATTGGACGAATTGGAAAAGGCAATCACTCCGCAAACAATTTTAATTACGATCATGCATGCCAATAATGAAATCGGCACAATTCAACCGATAAGGCAGATTGGCGAAATCGCCCGAAAACACGGAATCACATTCCATACCGACGCCGTTCAGACTTTTGGTCATATTCCCGTCAATGTTGATAACCTGAACGTTGACATGCTCAGTATCTCCGGTCATAAATTTTACGGTCCAAAGGGTGTCGGAGCTCTGTATATCCGCAAAGGAACCAAAATCACACCATTGATCCACGGCGGCGACCAGGAACAACGCCGGCGCGCATCTACCGAAAACGTTCCGGGAATTATAGGAATGGGTAAAGCTGTTGAGATTGTACTTGAGACAATGGAAAACGAAAGTATACGCCAGATAAAATTACGGGATGAATTCACTAAAAAAATCCTCGACATCATTCCTGATGCGATTCTGAATGGACATCCGTCTATCCGATTACCCAATAATGTCAATATTTCCTTTGAGGGCATCGAAGGCGAATCGATCCTGCTGAACCTGGACATGGAAGGCATCGCCGCTTCCACCGGATCAGCCTGCAGTTCGTCCAGCCTGGAACCCAGCCATGTGCTGCTTTCGATTGGGCTGACTCACGAATTCGCCCACGGCTCTGTGCGCTTCACTATGGGGAAACAGACGACCAGAGACGATCTTGATCACGTTGTCGATGTGCTGCCGGGTATAGTTAAAAAATTGCGCGCCATGTCGCCGCTTTATAAAAAATAAGGATCTGAATTAATGGAACAGTATAGCGAAAAAGTAATGGAACACTTCAGAAGCCCCCGCAATGTCGGTGAAATTGAAAATCCCGACGGGATCGGGCATGTAGGAAACCCCATGTGCGGTGATGTCATGGAGATGTATATTAAAGTAAAAGATAACGTAATTATTGACGCTAAATTTAAAACTTTCGGCTGTGGCGCCGCTATTGCCACCAGCTCAATGGCGACGGAACTCGTGATCGGGAAAACAATTGAAGAAGCCCAGCAGATTACCAATAAAGTCGTCGCGGAAGCATTGGACGGTTTGCCGCCCGTAAAGATGCATTGTTCAAACCTTGCGGAAGAGGCGCTGGAAGCCGCGATTAAAGATTATAAATCCAAGTTAACCCAATAAACTTTACAGTTTTTTGCAGATTAATGAAACAATAGCAAAGGAATCGGCTTGTCAAAAACTACCAAACTGCTGCAAGTTACCGAAAGACTGGAATTAATTTAATAATTGTTCAGTAGAAAAGCCGAATCTGCACTTAGAATCAATTGCCCTCGTTCCATAATTTCAAGCAGAGTGCTGAATCATAATCATCTTTGTTTTAAGCGGATCATGTTGTAAATTACGGTACTTTAATGAATATGAAGATAGAGATAAGTTGCATTGACCGCGAAGAAGATAAATTATTAACCAAGAAATAGAATAAGTGAAGACCGAAAATCCCCACCTGTCCGGAAAGATTCCCCTACATTTTTAATATCCGAATAAAATCAGTCGAAAAATATTTACCAATTTTCGACAAAATTAAGCCACTATATACCAGACAAACGGGAGCACTCGCTTCCTCGTTCATCAATATTAACCCATGGTAACGCATTCTATATAATTCATGCGGAATACCATACAGGAACTAAATTATGTCATTTGAAAATATAAATCTAATC
>DPVY01000091.1 GCA_003527965.1 Fidelibacterota bacterium | reverse complement strand
GTTAATTCAGGAGAAACCGCCAAAGTCATTAAGACCAACCGTGGAAATCCGGTTCGACCGGTGGTTCGAATACTATACGATTCAAAAGGTTACCCGGCCAAACAACAGAATGTTGATCTGACCGCCAATCCCCTGTTTTCGATAAATGCCTGTGTGCCGCCGCCGGGAATGAAGCCCATCCGGTGAACCGGTTTTACGGTGGAATTATTATCGATAATGTAATGGTTTAATATCGCAGGCGCTCTAAGTCAAGGATTCCTCTGTCAGCTGAGCCTTCGCCGTAGCTGACTTGGATTACTTTAATTTTATCCACTTTGTCAAAAAACACATCGACGATCTTTGGATCAAAGTGAGTTCCTCTGCCTTTTTTAATGGCATCGAAAGCCTCTTCATTTGAAAAAGCTTCTTTATATGGTCGTTTGGTAGTTATAGCATCAAAAACATCCGCGACAGCACAGATGCGCCCCAACAACGGAATATTTTCCCCTTTCAGACCTTTCGGATAACCGCTACCGTCCCATTTTTCATGATGGGACATGGCAATGATCTCACCGGCTTTTAGAAGATCCGAGTTGGATCCTTTTAATATTCGGGAGCCCATAATAGTATGGCGCTTCATGATGTCCCATTCTTCATCTTCCAATTTGCCTTCCTTTAAAAGAATACCATCGGGAATACCGATTTTACCAATATCATGCATGGGACTGGCATTTAATACTATTTCGATTTCCCCGGGAGAAAGACCAAGCCCTTTTGCCAGAACAGCCGCATAGTTACTCATCCTCAAAATGTGCGCTGCAGTTCCTTCGTCCCGGTATTCCGCCGCGATTGCCAGGCGCCGGATCGTATCCAGATAGGCTTCATAGGTTTTTCTCTGGGCGTCGACCATTTCAGCCAGGGATTTACGCAGGGCTGATGTACGCTGCTGAACTTTATCTTCTAACTTGGATTTGTGACGCTTGATAGCATCCTGGATTTCCTTCATTTTTAGTAGAGAAGCAGTGCGAACTTTCAGCTCAGTTTGATCAATGGGCTTGGCAATGAAATCATTGGCACCAGCCTGAACGGCTCTTAATCGATCTTCCCGGCTTGATATGGATGTGACCATAATGATCGGTAAGTCCCGGAAATCCGCTTCTTCACGGATCCGTCTTATGGTTTCATAACCATCCATTTTGGGCATATTTACATCCATGAGCACCAGATCAATATCTAATTTTAATTTGGCAAGCGCTTCGATGCCGTCGCTGGCCATTTCATATTCATACCCCTGTATATCCAGCAGTTCGCCTATAATATTTCTGACTTCTTCATCGTCATCAACAACAAGAATCCGTTTGGATTCGCTCATTTATTCACACCTTTGCGTTTTAGATCTTTAATGTATCTTTTACTCTTCATCACTATCCATAAAACACACTGTAAAATACAACATTTTGATAAAATATGAATATTAAATTTACGAATACCGAATAAACTACCCTGGTTTTACATACAGTTTATCCCATCTCCGGAGTGTCATCAGAGTTTTCAGGTTAATCAGACTTTGTAGATTGTAGAATATCCCCAAGCCTTTATGTCAATCCAAATCCGGTTCTCACTTATTGTGAGCTTTTAAGAGAATCTTGCTTCCAGTAACGTAATGATAGTTCTTTACCGTCAAAATACCCAAAAGTAAAATAGCGGATCCAGTCGCCAAGATTAATCATTTTTGCGGTTTTGTGCCGATATTCCAGTGGCAAATGAAAATGACCCGTCACCACAAACTGATACCCTTCCTGTATTTTTTGTCTTCCGTATTCGATAAGCTCTTTCCGTTCTTTCTCGATCATGTCAGGATCACGTAGTGTCCGATAACGACTTTTGCCCGATATAATTTTTGCGATTCCATAAGCCAGATCCGGATGAAGCAGCCGAAAACAGGCAACAACAAACCGGTTACGTAAAACTTTTTTCATTAACCGATAACCGCGATCTTTTTTTAAAATCCCATCGGCGTGAGTAATAAAGAAGGCTTTACCCCCTATTTCAATGCTCACGGGCTCCAGATGGACGGTGATTCCCAGCTCTTCCGGAAAAAAAGACTCAAACCAGTAATCATGATTGCCGGACATTATATGCACCTCACATCCGGCTTCGACAATTTCCTGGAGATGTCGCAGGGTTTTAAAAAAATAGCGGGGGATGGTATATTTATATTCGAACCAGAAATCAAACATGTCACCGACGATATAGAGTGTTCCCCGGTTTTTCTTAACCTCTTGCAGAAAGTCAATTAAATACCTCTTTTTGAGGTCCTCGGCTTCCGAGTAATGGCTGTTTAAATGAATATCTGAGATAAAATATACTTTTTTCGTCATCTAAAGCTCAATTTAATATTTTGTGTGAAAAGGTAAAAGCATAATCAGTTGGTTAATTATTGCAATATTGAGAAAAGGCTTTTCATCTCTAAGTATTTTCCACCGAATTTCAATGTGCTGTCCTCCTGATTCTTGTGGTAAAAGCCGTGGCATTATATTTGTAAAATACAATACAGAAATGAATATCATACAACGCTAAAAAAGGAATTAATAGATGGACAACGAAGTAGTATTAGCCATAAACCCCGGTTCGACGTCAACCAAACTGGCATTATACAACCGACAAGGGCCTCTATATGTTAAGAATATTGACCACACGGGAACCGAAATTTGCAACATGCATTCGATTGTCGAGCAATTACCCTTAAGATTGGAGATTGTCCGCAAAACCTGTAAACCCTGGCTCGATGGCAAGCACCTTATGGCGGTAGCAGGACGCGGCGGTTTGGTAAAACCGATTAAAGGTGGAATTTATAGTGTTAATGATGATTTGATGAATGATACAATCACCTGTAAATATGCTACCCATGCAAGCAACCTGGGGGCTTCGATAGCCTACGGGATTGCCCGGGAATATAATGTTCCGGCTTATGTGGTAGACCCGGTAACGGTGGATGAGTTTATTCCCGAGGCTCGCATATCCGGGCTCCCTGAGATAGAGCGGAAAAGCCGCCTGCACGCCCTGAATGTCAATGCCTGTGTGCGCAAGGAAGCGGAAAAACTCGGCAAAGCCATTTCCGACACCCGATTCGTAATAGCTCATCTCGGCGGCGGAATTACCGTTGCCGTGATCGATGGCGGTCGGATTGTCGATTGCAATGACGCCCTGGTAGGGATGGGACCTTTTTCCCCGGAAAGGGCCGGCGCCTTGCCTCTTGAGGGAATCATTAAAATGGCAATGTCCGGTCATTACAGTTTCAAAGATTTATATGAAAAATTGGCTAAGAACGGTGGTCTGAAAGCCTATCTCGGGACCAGTGATATGCGTGAAATCCTGCGCCGGATCGATGATGGCGATGAAAAAGCTGCCCTGGTTTTTAGAGCCATGATTTATCAGATCGCCAAGGAAATCGGTGCCATGGCAACCGTGCTAAAGGGCAAAATTGACCGGATTATCATTACAGGTGGATTAGCTCATTCCGACCGGGTGGTTGATAGTATTCGGGAACGCATTGCCTTTCTTGGCGAAATTTCCGTTTATCCCGGGGAAAATGAACTGGAATCTCTTGCTGCAGGCGGATTCCGGGCGGTTGACGGACAACAGGAAGTACAAGTGTATAAAAGTGAAGATTAATATTTAAGGATTGAGAAGTATATGATAAAGACGTATAAAGATATATTGACGGCTGTCAGCGACATAAAAAGAAAAAAGACAATTTCAATTGCCATGGCGGATGACCCAAGCGTTCTCGAGGCCATAAAGAATATTGATGAAAAAGGTCTCGCCAACGCAATTTTGGTGGGTAATTCGGAACGAATCAAAGCCATCGCCGGGCAGGTGAAATATCGCATTACAGATGGTCAGATTGTAAATGCCACAACGGAAGAAGAAATCGCATTTAAGGCGGTTCAACAAATTCGCGAAGGTAAAGCAGATATTCTGATGAAAGGGCATATTTCAACTCCTGTTTTGATGAAAGCAGTTCTCGACCGTGAAACGGGTTTAAGGAAGGGTAATATACTCAGCCATCTGGCGGTTGCGGAAGTGCCTTCTTATCATAAAATGATTTTGTTGAGCGACGGCGGAATCAATATTGCTCCGGATATGGAGGTAAAAAAAGCAATTCTTGAAAATATGCTTAATGTCTGTAGAAAATTACGTATAAACCAGCCCAAAGTTGCCGCCCTGTGTCCTATCGAAAAAGTAAATCCGAAAATCCAGGAAACCGTGGACGCTGCTGAATTACAGAAATTAAGCGAAGCCGGTGAATTCGGCGATATTATTCTGGAAGGTCCGATTGCTATGGATGTGGCACTGTCTGCCGAAGCGGCTGAAAAGAAGGGTCTTCAAAGTAGAATCGCCGGTGACACCGATGCTATTCTGGTGCCCAATATCACCAGTGGCAATGCGGCAATTAAAATTTTGATGTATCTGGCGAATGCAAAAGTAGGCGGTTTAGTCGTTGGTGCAAAAGTTCCGATCATTCTATTGTCGCGTTCCGATAAGCCGGAAGAGAAATTTAATTCGATGATACTGTCAATATTGGTAAGTGATTAGTTTGTGTCTTTTTATTTGATGAGGCCACTTAAAAAACTAACATTTATTCTTGTCATCGTATGTTAGTATGG